>JAGYNL010000072.1 GCA_018399865.1 Candidatus Bipolaricaulota bacterium
TGAGCAGAATCGAATATCGCGTTATACAAAGTAGTCTCCACATTGGAGAGCTGCGAGTCAGCATCTTTCTTTTTAGCAAATTCATGATCTAGTGGATCAGAACGGCCAAAGATTCCTTTTACCTTATCCGCTATTCCTTTCTGTTCAGCATCGACCTCTTTTATTGTCAGATAACCTTTGACGGCAAGGCCAATCACCATGGCTGAAATGTCGCGCATGTCGGCACGATCGTCAATCAACACACCGGCCTCGCCAGGGTGCATCTCACGCGGCGGCTCAAAACGTGGGGCGATGGTTGCCTTGCGCGGATCTTTACCCACCTTAAACCATATCAATAGCATCAAGATAAACGTTAAAATGGGGATAGCGGCATACTTGTTCGCGTCCAAGAACCACATTACGCGCTGCCACGTGGTCGGAGCTGCAATCTGAGCTTGATCTCGCGGGATGGCCACATCTATCGTCAATCCCTCACCGGGCACAAGCGAGTTAGCGGCAAACACAATCCTGCCCTGGTCGTCAACCAGGGCTTCACTTCCCCGCGTATTGCTCCCATAGTAACCGACATAACTCGTAGTCATCACATCAGCTATGTCAATTTCGTTGGGCAAGGAAACGCTCGCAGATGCCTCGTTTATGGGGACAGACCATTCGTTTCCCGTGACGTTCCAATAAAGCTGGATGTACTCATCGTGAAAAAGCAGTGCCCGATTGACTGTGTATGTTATATCATAGGTATGGGTACCAGTAATGGTGCGGTCTGGATCACCAATACGAACAAGGATATTCCTGCCACTCTTACGAGTCGTATACTGAGCACTCTTTCCATCTTGCATAACTGAGACAATATCTAGGTCAATAGTGATATTCTCACCAGTGAAACGCTTGTAGGAGACGGGCACCCAGCGCTCTATACCGTGATGAGGGGTGTAGAAATGAACCGCTAGCTGTTCCTCAATGTGCAGTATACCGTCGCTATCAAGCACGATCTCAGAATCAAACGTGTTGATCCGCAACACTGCGAAAGCAGCTACTGGGACAAGCAAAACAAGAATAACAGATACGAGAAGCCTTCTCATCAGAACTGTACCTTCGGCGCCGCCCGCTGTTCTTCACCAGGAAGCGTATAAAACTCACGTCCCTTAAAGTGGAACATGTTTGCGATAATGCTCTGAGGGAAAATAGCTATCGATGTGTTCAGATCACGCACAACAGCGTTGTAATACACACGAGATCGCTGTACCGAGTCCTCGATCTGCTCCATTGTCTGTTGCAACTGCATGAAGTTCTGATTTGCCTTTAACTCAGGGTAATTCTCCACAATCGCAAACAAGGACTTTAAAGCACCTTTCAATCCTTCTTCAGCGATCGCCTGCTGCTGTGGCGATGAAGCGTCTATGGCCTTAGCTCGAGCTAAGGTTACTTTCTCAAATACTCCTTCCTCGTGTTTTGCATATCCCTTTACGGTTTCCACCAGGTTAGGTATTAAATCCCATCTTCGCTTGAGTTGGGTGTCAATATCGTGCCAAGACTCCTGCGCACGCACCTTCAATCTCACCAGGCGGTTGTAAGCAATAATGCCCCAGCCAAGGATAAACGCTACAACAAGAATAACAATAAAACTTGCGCTCATTCTCCCTCCTTCTACGTATGCGAGTATTGTAGCCAAAAGAGTAGCAATAGACCAAATTTCTTCTTGGTTTAAAATTACCATTGAAAAGCGTTAGTGGTAGTGGTAAAGTCAGTCTGACAGCCTTACCAATATCTGGAGGTAGCCATGCACAAACGATTGTTCACACCAGGGCCAACGGAAGTTCGGCCTGAAATGTTAAAAGAGCTTTCCACACCGCAAATTCACCACCGCGCTCCGGAATTCTCAGAACTATATGCCCAGATTCAACCAAAGCTACAGAAGCTTCTGTACACGCAGAACCCCGTATTATTGTACACTTCTTCTTCTACAGGAGCAATGGAGTCGGCGGTCACAAACCTTGTTTCCAAGCGTTGCCTTAACCTGGTAAACGGGGCGTTCTCCAAGCGTTGGCACGAGATCACAGAAGGCAACGGCGTTGCTTGCGATGCTTTTTCAGTTGATTGGAACAAAGCGATAAAACCTGAAATGGTCGACGATCAGTTGAAAACCGGCAAGTACGACGCTGTTACCCTTGTGCTGAATGAAACATCCACTGGGATGATGAATCCCGTCCAGCAGATCGCGGAGGTAGTGAACTCATATCCTGACGTTTTCCTTCTCGTTGATGCTGTAAGCGGAATGGCGGGAGTCAAGATCGAAACCGATGCTTGGAAACTCGATTTTCTTCTGGCTGGTTTGCAGAAAGCTTTTGCTTTACCTGCAGGATTTGCAATAGCTGCGGTAAGCGACCGTGCCCTGGCGCGTGCTGCAGAGGTACCCCCTCGCAGTTACTATTTCAACCTCAATCACATGTATAAGTACCACAAGAAAAACCAGACTCCAGCAACTCCATCCATCCCCCATATGTACGCTTTAAATGCCCAGCTTTCTGAGTTTATCGCCGAGGGATTTGAGAATAGGTTTGCCAGACATGAGAAGATGGCAGAAATTGTACAGAAATGGGCAAAGAAGAACTTCGATATCTACCCTGAACAAGGATATTGGTCAAAAACGCTTACTTGCGTAGCGAACACGCGCGGCATCGATGTAAAAAACCTGATACAAAGACTATGCGATGAGTACGGTGTGCGTATCTCAAATGGGTATGGTGATCTTAAGAACGAGACGTTCCGAATAGCCCACATGGGAGACACACAGCCAGACGAGATAATGGGCCTGCTGCAAGCAATAGACACCATTCTTGGCCTTTAAAGGAGGAAAAATGGCATTCAAGGTCCTTGCGTCAGATCCACTAGCAGAAAGCGCCGTTTCAGCCATGCGTGAGGCGGGGCTTGTAGTCGATGAGAAAACTGACCTATCTGTGGAGCAATTAAAGAAAGAAATCGCTGGATACGATGCTATCGTAGTGCGTAGTGCTACCAAGGTGCGCGCAGAGATAATCGACGCGGCCACAAGTCTTAAGCTGATCGTGCGAGCGGGTGTAGGGCTTGATAATGTCGATGTTGATTATGCAAAGCAAAAGGGCATCGAAGTTCGCAACACGCCTGCTGCTAGCTCTAACTCCGTGGCTGAACTGACCCTTGGTCACATCATATCCCTGGCCCGTTACATATCGCGCGGGACCGTCTCCGTAAAAGAAGGAAAATGGGAAAAGAAAGCCCTCAAAGGAATCGAGATCGATGGCAAAACCCTCGGCATCGTCGGTATCGGC
>JAGYNL010000073.1 GCA_018399865.1 Candidatus Bipolaricaulota bacterium
GTTGGCGGGGGGGAGTGCTACTCGGTGTCTGGCTTAGCGGGGGGTTGATTCTGGAAGATATGAATTGTTCCGTGGGTCTTCTTCACCGGGGAGATATAGCTTAAGATCTCTCCGCATGTGATGCTGTCATCTGCGTAGAGAAGAAGGACATTAAGCGTTCCGTAGCTGATTTCATTATCTTTCGGGGGTTTATATGTATCCAGTTTTTCGCGGAGCTGCTCCCCTGAAGAGATGTTATATGTGACCGTTTTGAATTCGGGTTTTTCGTTTCCATGTACCCATTTTGCTTCATGGCGGATCATGTTCCCTTTGACGTTGTTCTCTTCCTTTGTCAGGTGCAGTTCCCATGGCTGGCGGAATCGGTTTTTGTAGTCTTTCCACTCTCCATTGGGGATAAATGCCCGGTAGTAGATCTGCGTATCTTCCGGGGGTTCGATGGTTACTGCGCCGTTCATCTCCAGCAGGAGGATGATTGATGCGACCTTCTTTGCGTCAGAAATAGAGAGATCAGGTGCGAACTTAAGCGAGAGGTAGATGCTTTTCCCTGCTTTGGTGGCATTCATAAAGGAGTCGATAACGCCCTTAAAAGTGGTATCTTTATTTACTTTTTTACCATTTTTATCTGTAAGGATAAATAGAGCGGAATCGGTGGCGGGTACATTTTTCTGTGTATTAACGGTTAGTGTCAGCTCTTCGGCTTCTGTATTGGTTCCGTTTTCTGTGTCTTTTTCGAATGTAAGGGTTACGAGCTGGTTTGGTTTGAGCACGTAATCGCCGTTGACGATATTTGTTTCGTATACCTCCTGCTGGTTGGCTTCTCTGGGTACATCCAGCACGGTTACCGGGGTATTGAACATTGAGACTATTGAGTGCGGCTCATAGACATCCGCGCCGTATTCGCCTTTATCTGTCCTGAATGAACCGCCGAAAACAAAGCCCTCCTCTTTTGAGGGTTCGTCAGTTTCGCTGTCCAGAATAAGGTTTTCGACACGGATTCCCTCGTGATCATTCATTTCTATACATACTTTAACCCTATCCCCTTTTGCCTGGAATCGTAATTTACGCGGGTTGAATGGTGCACCCGGGCGGAGGCCGATGAAGCGCATTGCTTTATCCAGATCGCTTGGCTTTGCATGAACCCAGAGCAGGGATTCATATCCATGTCCGCTGGCGCTGGATACTATCATGAATTCGGCGATTTCGCCGTCGCCCAGACCTGTCGCCTCTGCCTGGACCGTAACTATTTCAGTTTTTTTATCTGCGATAATTCCGGGCAGCAGCAGTATATCGGGGTTATTCGCATACGTTTTGCTGTTTTTTTTGTCCATTTCGACAACAAGGCACAACCCAATCCCTATGTATAGCATTAACCCCATGATTATCCGTCCTTAATTTCCTTGTTGCTCTCCAAAATGATATACATTATAACCGCTTTTCTCCGTAAATTTGTAGAACGGCTATAAGGAACACGACGCTGAACAGCAGGGTAAACCCAATTCCCAGCAGGGCCGACACTCCTAGTAAACGAAGTCCCGGTGTTCGGGCAATCAATAGACTAGCAAAGACAAGCATTGTGGTCAATGAAGTGACCAGTACTGCCACCGCGGATGTTCGTCCTGCTCTTTCCACAGCTCCATCATGGGATAAACCTCTCTCTTCCAAGTAACGATGCATAATGTGGATCCCGCTGTCTACACCTATCCCGATCAACAGAGGCGATATAGTGATATTGACAAAATTGAAATCTATTTCTAATAACCGCATTCCACCAAGCATCCAAGCGTAACCTAAAACTAACGGGAAACCGGTAATCAAAGCCCTAATCCATCCGCCCATGCTACGCCATAGCATAATCATGATCATACCTAGGGCAAAAGCGGTGGATACAAAGAAATCCCGCCGCATGTAGTTTTCTAGTTTGCCTGCCACAAGGGGCATACCAAAGAACCTATCAGCAAAAGAACTCGCGTATGAATTGAACTGCTTGAGGTTCTCTCTCTTGTAGATTGAACCAACCATCCGTGCCTGGATTATGTAACTGCCATCTGGGGCAAGGTAGTTGGCGCGAATCCCTTCAGGAAGAGCCATAAGGATATCACGCAACAAGGTCTTTGCAGGAGGCAGTTCCTTTACCTCAGCCAGATTCTCGTCAAGCTCTATAAGCTCCTGTTTGAGAACCGCTATCTCTTGCTGAATTACATCAACGTCTATCGCATTAAGGCTTTCCCGCACCTGCTTTAGTTGTGATTGAACCAAGTTGGCAGTTATGGAAATATCCATCTCTCCATTCATCCCAGCAAGGTACTGCAATAGCCCAAATTGTGCAACAAGCGTCCTAATCTGAGTTTGTGCGGATGCTCGCGTGTCCAGGCTAACATCAATTATATCTAGCTGGTCAATATATAGGCCTATATCTAGTTGGTCCAGCACATCTCTTTGTTCGGCAAGATTCACAGGTAACAAGCTTAATGCCGAATCAACCCTTTTTACTAAATCACTCTTCTGCAAGTGGCTAGTAATATTAGATAGCTCAGACTCGTCGTTAGCGAAGAACGTGTAGTAATCGCCGATGTTGGTGCTCTCTTCTCCAAATGCCTCTAGTACCTCACTAAGAACCTGCTGGCTTTCTACATTAGGAATCATATCTTGACTGGAAAAGACAAAGTTCGTCTGAGCAGCCTGGAAAGCAACAAAGAACGTCAAAATTAGCACTATCACAAATATGGCTCGCGCCCGGCCAGTGATGAACTGGAAAAATCGAGTCATATGCACTGTGTAGTTTAAAACCCCTTCCCTGTGGTGATGAAAGCGAAACAGAAAATGAAAAAGGGTAATTAATGACGGGAGGATGAACAGCGTGGTCAGAAATGAAAGCATTACGCCCACACCGGTAATGGCCCCCATCTCGAATAGAGCCCGCGATCGCGAGAGTAGGAGACCAAGGAACACAATACCTGTTGTAGCAGCCCCAACAAAGGCAGCTTCACCCTTCTTTTCTACAGTTACATGAAGTGCCTTGTTAAACGAGGTTCCCTTGCTTCGCTCTTCCGCGTATCTGGATATGAAGTGTATGCTGTAGTCAATACCCAAGCCCAGGACCAGGGCTGGAAGGAATGTAGTAACAAGATTGAACCCATCAACAACGAATTTGGCCCAAGCCATGGTTAAAACAACACTTATCAGAAGCGGGATTAGAGCTATTAAGCTATAGAAAAGGGATCCAAAGGCAAGAAAAATAATCACTACCACACCAATTGATGAGATGATAGTGCTTCTCAGCATGTCCGCGTTGATCACTGAGTTGGTCTCAGTGTTAAATGCATACGTTCCTGTAACGCCAACACTGACACCGTATTCCTGTAATTGAACATTTGATAAACCCTCATGCAGCTTTGTCATCACTTCCGAGCTATAAGTGACACCGGTCTCAGATGGCAAACGAGGGCGCACGTTGATAAGAAGCTTGGTGCGATCACTGGAGAAGTAAGGCTCTGGAGCGCGCACTGATTCCTCTTGCGAAGGAGCAAACACCTTCTCTATGTCACGAATATCAGAGGTAACAGTGGAGAAGCTATCCAAGTTATCGATGGTTGCAATGACACCCTTGTTTAGGGATGTTATGCTAGCTAATTGTGCTTCCAAATCTCCCATGATCTCAACATCGGAGGCCGCAGCGTCTCCACCATATATGGCTTGCGTGAATGCTTCATTAAGCAGCCGATAGGCAGTGGCCAAATCTGTTGTCAACTGTGGAGTTGTGCGCTGGGATCCCGAGATTGCAGCCTGTGCAGAAGCCACACTCGACTCTATATTGGCCAGTTCATCCTTATCTAGGCGATAAAGCACAAGGTATTGATCCGGTATTTCCGGAGCTATTTCTTGCTTATAACTCACTTCAATGAACTCCGGATCTTTACTTAGCTCCTCTGATATCTTCTTTGCAGCATCAAGAAGCCTCTTAGCACCTTCTTCTCTTGTAAGCTCGGTTGGTGAATCAAGCGAAACCAGAAGAGCCAAGTAGTCACTTTGCAAAAGAGACTCTTCCGTGTAGCGATATTCATCGATTAATGGATCATTTTGTGGAAGAAGGTCAAGGAACGACCCCCTTATTGGCAGATCCCACACGTAATATACGCCGGCCCCTGAAATGATTATAGATATTATCAGAACCAACCACGCGTACCGACGACTAACCCGAAAAATACGGTAAAAGATTCGTTTCTTGCCCGGTAGCATCCTCGCCATAAACGACCGCCTAGCTGTCCTCCTCGCTAGGGCTCGTCACCGTGATATCATACCCGATAAGTTTCGCCGTTAGGCGAACATTTTGCCCTCCTTTACCAATCGCCAGGGAGAGCTCATCATCAGGAACAATAACCTTCGCACTGCGGTCCTCCTCGTGGAGATCCACAGAAATAACAGAAGCTGGTTCAAGGCTGTTTCGCAAAAGCTGTTCGACGGAATTGCTCCAGCGCACAAGATCGATCTTCTCACCTGAGAGCTCACGGGTTACTACCCGTACCCGTGCACCACCTGCTCCCACACAGGTTCCTACAGCATCGACATTCAAATCAAGCGACTCCACCGCTACCTTACTCCGTCGACCTGCTTCCCGAGCGATCTTTCGAACAACGAGCGTCCCTTCGTCAATCTCAGGTACTTCTAATCGCAAGAGCTGATGAACGAACTCTGGATGAGCGCGAGAAAGTAATATTCTTGGATCTCCCTGGGTTTTCTCCACACTCACCAGGTACGCCCGCAAGCGATCGCCAGCATGATAGCGTTCACCAGGG
>JAGYNL010000074.1 GCA_018399865.1 Candidatus Bipolaricaulota bacterium
AGATGAACATTCCGGAAGAACAGATCGAAGGTATCAACGCTGCTGGGTTATTGCACGATATAGGAAAGATCGCAGTTCCCACTGAAATCCTGACAAAACCAGGGCACCTGACTGATTTGGAGTTTGGGCTAATCAAGGAGCACCCACAGATTGCCTACGACATACTAAAAGGAATCGAGTTTCCTTGGCCCGTGGCCGATATTGTTGTTCAGCACCATGAACGTATGGATAGTTCAGGATACCCCAATGGCTTACGTGGTTACGAAATCATGCTTGAGGCTCGTATCCTTGCCGTAGCAGACGTAGTTGACGCAATGTCATCCTATCGCCCGTACCGGCAGGCATTAGGTCTAGATGCTGCCCTACTTGAGATAAAGAAGGGAAAAGGCACGCTGTACGATCCCGATGTCTGTGACGCCTGTCTTGCGCTCTTCGAAAAGGGATTTGTGCTTTAGTGAAGCAACACCCGCCCCTGCGCTTTCGCTAGTTCAAACGAGGATCACCAGAGGTGGGCGGGAAAAGCTTGCTAACCCACATTCGATCAGGGGGTAGAATGCTTTGCATTGCTTCTGCAACGCTTCGCCAATAGTCCCTATTACGCTTCAGGCTATCCACAGCTTGAACCAGGTACTCTAGCTTGATTTCAAGACCGATCTTATCATCAACAGAACTATCTTCTTCTAGCTGCTGCAATTCATCGCGCAAACGCACAGCAGCTTTAGTAATCGGCAGGCGTTCTTCCACGCGCAGTTCTTCCAAACGCCGGAGGATAACCACAGCTTCCCCGGTGAAGATAAGTCGATTTTTCTCGTCACGCGAGATGTACTTCTCTAAGAGATCGCTCAAGGCGTTCACGCGAAAGCGCACTGCCCGCTTGGAGATTCCCAGTTTTCGTGCAAGATCATCGATAGTTACCATGCAGGCTATTATACTGGCGATCAAGTTCAGAGCAAAATGTGATTCCCGTCGATCGCCGGCAGTTGGCAACAGCTGGGATCAGATAACGCTATCAGCCATCTTGGATTTCAGACAATGATCTATTGCTCTTATTGACCAAGGCATCGGCCGCTATCACTTAATGTGGCAGCAACTAATGCCCCCTCTTAAGAATCTAGGATAAGGATAAGATCACCAGCATTGAGGACGCTTGCCCACTCATACCTGTCTGTAAGGCTATAGTATCTTCTTTGAGAGTCTAGAAGGACCTAGACAAGGATGGTGAGAGAATGCGTTCACGCCTAAACCGAGTCTATGCGATTGGTATAATCATTGGCCTTGCCCTCATAGGGCGTGGCGTGGGTATACCTCATCCAGTACTCCTGTGGTCAGGCATTTCTGTTTCTGGAGGAAGTGCTATCCTTCTCCTCTTTTCGCTTTGTCACAGCACATCCCGCAATGAGCACAACAAAACAACGCCCCTTGGCGACACATAAGCCGTTAACACTGTGTCCAGTGTCGCACTGCCCAAAATAACAATCAAGCCTATTGATTGACAGATTTACGACATATAGTTATTATCCTACATACATTAACCGAAGACAGCTAAGTAGAAAGGGGTAATCCTGAGCGCTACTGATAGCATTGTTATAGAGCTTCGCGGAATCGTAAAACGCTTTCCGGGCGTTGTGGCAAGCGATGGCGTGGATCTAGCAGTCCGCAAGGGTGAGATTCATTGTCTGCTGGGAGAAAACGGCGCTGGCAAGACAACGCTTATGCGCATATTGTATGGATTGTATCAGCCTGACGAGGGACAGATA
>JAGYNL010000075.1 GCA_018399865.1 Candidatus Bipolaricaulota bacterium
CATGCGAGTGATCCCAGGGGATCCAGCACAGATAATGCTTGGAACAGAGGCAGATCCAGTAACCCTATCGGCTTTACGAAGCGAACTTGGTCTGGATCGACCGATCTATGCGCAATACCTCTCCTGGCTACACGGGATTCTCACTGGGCAACTTGGTCAATCCCTTCGCTACCACGTACCAATATCCAGTCTTATAGCTTCCCGCTTGGCAGTCACTGCTCCTCTTGCCATTCTAGCAATGATTGTTGCAGTGTTAATTGGTCTGCCTGCAGGGATACTCTCAGCAACCCACAGGGGAAGGTTGAGCGACTACGGCGTAATTGCGCTCTCCCAGGCGGGCTTATCCATTCCCTCATTCTGGCTTGGAATCCTTTTGATATTGGTATTCTCCCTTAAATTGCACTGGTTGCCATCCGGCGGATTTGTCCCATGGAGCAAGAGTATTCAAGGAGCTATCCAATCGCTGATTCTCCCAGCAGCAGCGTTGGGACTTATCCGCGCAGCGGTGGTGGCTCGCCTAAGTCGCTCCTCTCTTCTTGATGTCATTGGCAGGGACTTCGTCCGGGTCGCCCGAGCAAAGGGATTAAGGGAAAGCGTAATACTCTGGAAACACTCCTTGAGAAACGCCCTCATCCCAATAACCACAATAATTGGAATGCAGTTTGCCTCACTACTTGCTGGAGCGATAATCATCGAGAATGTGTTTTACCTTCCAGGTCTGGGAAGACTGGCATTCCAGGCCATTGGACAGCGTGATCTCCCAGTTGTACAGGATATTGTAGTACTTATAGCTATACTCGTTGTATTTACGAACCTTGTTGTAGATCTTGCCTACGCACTGCTTGACCCCCGTATCAGGTTGGAGTGACCATGAAAAAAGGCCGCAGGTTCACTAGAAGAGCACGTAGAAACGTCAGTTTTATGATCGGCAGTGCTATCGTGCTATTGATGGTACTGCTAACAATTATTGGATCCTTCTACACTCCATATGACCCCATTAAGATGCACATTGAAGAAAGGCTCTCACCACCTACATGGCAACACCCACTGGGAACGGACTCGTATGGCAGGGATGTTATGAGCAGGCTCATGCAGGGAGGACACAACTCTATGATAGTGGGCATTGTCTCGGTCAGTGGAGGAATGCTCCTCGGCATGCTTTTTGGCTTGATTTCCGGTCTTTCTGGAGCTATTGTTGACGAAGTAACAATGCGAGGAATAGATATATTATACGCATTTCCCGCTATACTGACAGCCATCCTCTTCTCCTCTATTCTCGGCCCCAGTCTGACAAACTGCATGCTCGCAATTGGCATATACAATGTGCCAATTTTCGCCAGGCTAACGCGAGCGTCGATTCTATCAGCGCGCGAAGAGGAATATGTGACTGCCGCAGAGGCTATTGGACGAAGTCGGCCTGCGGTTGCCTTGCACCATCTCTTGCCAAACATAATCTCGCCACTGATCGTTCAAGCAACCATACAATTTGCAGCTGCTATCCTTGCAGAGGCTGGTCTGAGCTATCTAGGACTAGGTACACAACCCCCATTCGCTAGTTGGGGCGGAATGCTCCGCGAAGCGCAGACATTTATGGGCCTTGATCCCCTTCTGGCAATCTTTCCAGGGATTACAATCGCTATAACTGTTCTAGGATTTAATTTATTTGGCGATGGGTTGCGTGATTTGCTGGATCCAAGCGTTATCCAGTACTAACAGAGCCTTGCCTTTAGCACATGGCGGCATTACCATCTGCGACAATGGTGAGAAAAACTCCGTTCATCTACTAGGAGGCTTACATGCGTGCATTATCTGTAGTGTTTCTTGTAATTGGGGCACTTTGTATGATAGCAATACCAACCCTTTCCCAGACAAACGAAGGGAAGCTTACTGTGGCGCTGATGGCTGAGCCGGACGGACTTAACTTGATCCTTACCCCGGCAGCAGCAAGTCTCCAAATAGTCATGTACAACATAAATGAACCTTTGCTGCGTTATAACGCAGATCTCAGCATAACGCCGCTTCTGGCGAAAAGTTACGAGGTAACAGAGAGGGGGAATGAAACCTATTACACTTTTTACCTGCAAAGCGGGGTTAGGTTTCATAATGATGCCCCCTTTACGGCAAACGACGTGAAGTACACCTTCGATACCTTACTGGATCCAGACACTGTATCACCAAACGCCTCGATATTCTCCTTTGTAAAAAACGTTAAGGTAATAGACCCTATGACGGTTCGTTTCGTTACTGAGGGTGCTGGCTCGCCGCTGATTGGATATCTTGCCTCTGCAAAGGGGACAGGGATAATACCACAGGGTGCAAGTATGAACGATTTACGCATTCACCCTATTGGAACTGGGCCATTTGTCTTCTCAGAGTGGGTCCCCGGCGACCACATCACACTTGTGAGAAACAAAGACTATTGGAGGCCAGAGCTTCCATACCTGGAAGAGGTAGTGTGCAAGTTCATTCCGGACCAAGCCGCATCTCTTGCTGCCCTGCGAGCCGGAGATGTTGACCTAGTAGATCGCATGGTTGGAGAGAACGCGCTTCAGATACAGAACGACCCGAAGCTAAAGATAATCTCAGGCCCACAGAACCTGGTGCAGATACTAGCTATGAACAACAGCCGCCCACCGTTTGATAACGTCTTGGTCCGCCGCGCCATTTGCTACGCGATAAACCGTGAACAGATCATTGAAGCAACCAACCTCAACACAGAATGGGGAAGCCCGGTCGGCTCACATATGACGCCCATCAGCCCATATTACGTAGATCTGGTAGGTAGGTATCCGTATAACCCGGACAAAGCCAGAGCTTTGCTTACCCAAGCTGGTTACCCCAACGGATTCTCCACCACAATCTACCTACCGCAACCTTATGAGTTTCATATCCGCACTGGACAGATCATCGCTGATGAATTAAGACAGATAGGAATAGACTGCAAGTTGGAGATTCTTGAATGGGGCCAGTGGCTGGATCGTGTTTACAGTCAGTGGGACTATGATATGACAGTCATCGCAGATGATGTAGCAATTGAGCCAGCAGCAAATTTTGCAAAGGGATTCGAAAGGACAAAGGAAGATGGATCCTCGGCATACTACTGGCAGTATGAGAATTCTTTCTTGCGAACACTCCTAGCCCACGGCCGGGAGATAAATGATCTTCACCAACGCAAAACGATCTACGCAATGGTCCAGACATTGATATCCGATGAAGCTGTAATGGCTTGGATTCAGGTCCCGCACCAATTGGAGGGCATGAACTCTAAGCTAATGGGCTACCATATTCTCCCACTTTATGTACTCGATTTGCAATCGATATACTGGCAGGACAGTTAATGACCAAGATACCTAGGCCTTACGGGATGTGGGATAGCCCGATCACGCCGCAGTATATGTCAACTGGTGTTCGTTTGAGCGACATTACGTGGGATTCAGACGGCGAGACCCTGGTGTGGTTGGAGGGACGCTCGGATCGCGGGGTTCTGGTTGCAAAGCACAAAGGAGAAGCCCCCCGAGATCTTACCGCGCAGCTCTCAGTTAGAGCTCGCGTTGGTTACGGTGGCGGAGACTTCACTGTAGCACAGGCTAATATCTACTTTGTCAGCAGCGGGAGAATCTACCGGCAACAACTATCAGGCGGCCAAGCACGGCCAATTACGCCTCCATTTGGGCAGGCAGCTTCGCCTACTGTATCTCCTGATGGTCGCTTCATAATCTACGTCCACTCAGATGGAAAAAATGACGCAATAGCCATCTGCGATACAGAGGGATTATTCTGGCCTCAGCGGATTGTTACTGGAAATGACTTCTACATGCAGCCTTGTTGGCATCCAAATGGACTCACGATTGCCTGGGTGGCCTGGGATCACCCTAATATGCCTTGGGAAGGCACCAAGCTATATATAGCAGCTTTACAGATCGACGAGAACCATCTGCCAGCAATAAGCGACAAGCAATTGGTGGCCGGAAGCGATGAAGTAGCAGTATTCCAGCCGCAATTCTCACCAGATGGCAAGAATCTAGCTTATGTGTCGGATGAATCTGGGTATGGCAACCTCATGATCTACGACCTAGAAACAAAACTAAGCACTACCTTAACCTCGAGAAAAGAGGAGATCTCCCAGCCAGGTTGGGTACAAGGAGAAAGGACTTATGGCTTCACTAGCAATGGCAGATCAATTATCTATCGTTCACGGCTTGATGGTTCAGACACACTGCACCAGATAGAGATCGATGACAAAACTATGGGTTCGTTCGAGCAAGAACTTGGCGATTATTCATTGTTCTCACAGATCTCACCTTCTCCAACTCAGAATGTTGTCGCCCTTATAGCTCAAGGGGCAAACATCCCGCCACGCATCATAACGCTATCGCTAGGGTCCCGGCCATGCATCCATCGTTTCAGCAAGCCTGAGACAATACCACGTGGTGATCTTTCGATACCGGAAAAGGTCTCCTGGCCATCGACAGACAACCAAGCTGTACGTGGACTCTATTATGCTCCCAGCAACGAACAATACTACGGTTTGGGTAAACCGCCAGCGGTGGTGCAGATTCACGGAGGGCCTACATCAGAATATGCAATTGGCTATCACGAGCAGGCTCAATTCTTCACCTCACGAGGCTATGGTGTATTGCAGGTTAATTACCATGGTAGCAGCGGCTACGGTAAAGCCTATCGCCAGGCACTCAATGGCAACTGGGGAAAAATCGACGTCGAGGATACTGTTTCAGGAGCCCGCTTCTTAAGCAATAGCGGTCGCGCGGATGAGGATAAGCTTGTGATCATGGGAGGAAGCGCCGGCGGATATACAGTACTTCGCTGCCTTACAGAGTACCCAGGGCTTTTTCGGGCAGCCATCTGTCTATACGGCGTTTCCGATCTATTCCGGCTGGTGATGGAAACACACAAGTTTGAGGCCCATTACGTTGACTCGCTTGTAGGTCCATTACCCGAAGCAAGCAAGATATATCGCCAACGTTCACCGATATATTCTGCAGGGAAAATAGTTGACCCAATAGCCATCTTTCAGGGAGAAGAGGATAAAGTGGTCCCCAAAGGACAATCAGAGATGATAGTAGACTCGTTACGTAAGCGAGGTGTTATACACGAGTATCATCTCTATCCAGGTGAGGGGCACGGTTTTCGCAAAACAGAAACCATTGAGGCTCTGTATAGCGATCTGGAACGTTTCCTGCGTGAGAACGTCATATTCGCGTAGACATCGCTTGCACATG
>JAGYNL010000076.1 GCA_018399865.1 Candidatus Bipolaricaulota bacterium
CACCGGCGAAAACGTGTTTTACGGTGAATACTTGATGAATGCTCAAGGAGAGGATGTAGTAGCTGGAATACGGACCCCTAAGACAATTTCTACCCTGAAGGATGTAATGCCCGAAGCGTACGAAGAGCTTCTAAAGATTCGCCAGACACTAGAGAACCACTACCGGGACATGCAGGATGTCGAGTTCACCATCCAGGATAAACAGCTGTACATGCTGCAAACTCGTACAGGAAAGCGAACCGCGGCCGCAGCGGTGCAGATTGCGGTAGACATGGTTGAGGAGAAACTAATCTCCAAACAAGAAGCCCTTACTCGAGTCACCCCTGCCCAGATTGATCAGCTTTTGCACCCTATGTTCGACCCCGAAGAAGAAACACAGGCAACCCAACTGGCAAAAGGCCTGCCAGCCAGCCCCGGAGCAGCCACCGGAGAGGTAGTGTTCTCCGCCGAAGAAGCCGAGGAAGCAGTCAGAGAGGGAAAGAAAGTCATACTAGTACGTATTGAGACATCCCCTGAGGACATAGGCGGTATGAATGCAGCAGAAGGCATACTGACTGCCCGCGGGGGAATGACAAGCCACGCCGCAGTCGTGGCACGCGGAATGGGAAAGTGCTGTGTGGCTGGCGCTGGCGATTTGTTAATTGATTATGCTAGGCGCAAGTTCACAGTAGGACAACAAACAGTAGCCGGCGGCAAGTCAATTAGCCTAAACGGGTCCACTGGCGCAGTATATCTGGGAAGTGTTCCTACAATCGAGCCAACCCTTTCTGGAAGCTTTGGTACGCTTCTGTCCTGGGCCGATGATGTACGCCGCCTTGGTGTTCGCACCAACGCTGATACACCACATGATGCGCAGCAGGCCGTGAAGTTTGGGGCCGAAGGTATCGGTCTATGTCGCACCGAACACATGTTCTTTGAAGGAGACAGAATTATCGCCGTGCGGGAGATGATTCTTGCCCAGGATGAAAACGGGCGCCGCAGAGCGCTCAAAAAACTCCTTCCAATGCAACGAAGCGACTTTGAAGGAATCTTCCGGGCTATGGGAGAGCGACCGGTGACAATCCGTTTATTGGATCCACCACTGCACGAGTTCTTGCCTCACGATGAAGAAGGACAACAAGAAGTGGCTGAGATTATCGGCGTGCCCGCAAAGCAGATAGCCGATAAAGTGGCTTCCTTGCATGAATTCAACCCCATGCTTGGCCATCGCGGCTGCAGGTTAGGGATTACCTACCCGGAGATATCTCAGATGCAGACACGAGCGATCATTGAAGCTGCATGCGCGGTCTACTCCGAAGGCATTAAGGTCCACCCTGAGATCATGGTCCCGCTAGTCGGAAACGTTAAAGAGCTAGAGCTGCAAAGAGCTGAGATAGATCAAACAGCTCAAGAAGTGCTGGCGGAAAGAAATCTATCTAAAAAAGAAATTCCTTATAAGATCGGAACAATGATCGAGGTCCCGCGCGCCGCAGTCACTGCCGATGAAATAGCCACGCAAGCTGAATTCTTCAGCTTTGGGACGAATGATCTCACCCAGATGGCCTGCGGTTTCTCCCGTGACGATGCCGGCAGTTTTCTAAAAGACTACGTAGAAAAAGCAATTTATGCCCAGGATCCATTCCAGGTTCTAGATCAAGACGGGGTTGGAAAACTTGTAGAGATGGCCTGCGAGCTAGGACGCAAGGGCCGGCCCAATATTCACTTGGGAATATGTGGAGAACATGGTGGAGACCCTTCTTCCATTCACTTCTGCCACAAGGCCGGTCTTGATTATGTCAGTTGCAGCCCCTATCGCGTTCCCATAGCCCGTCTAGCAGCGGCACAAGCAGCAATCGAAGAACAATAACAAAGTAGAGTTACTTAAGCATCTACAAGAAGGCCAGGTTCCGCCTGGCCTTTTTTTCTTGTGCTCCTTGCTGGGCATAAGCACAACGTTGGAGACCCAGTGAAATAAATCACAAGGCACCTATTTCACAGGGCAGGTAGCTCCAACGCTACATAAAAACGCTCTTTCTGCTATGGCGTGGTAGCTTGCCTACTACGTTAAGACATTGCTGCATAAAAGGGCCAACGTTGCACGCAAGGTACAACGCTACATCAACTGCTTTGCGGCTGGGCGCTTGTATCTGCCGACCGCGTTGATTTCCCCGCCCGTGGAGGTTTGCTCCACTCGGGTCTGCCACGTCGGATGGTTTTTTTCTTGTGTAGCGTGAGCAGCTTGCCTGCCACGTTGAGAT
>JAGYNL010000077.1 GCA_018399865.1 Candidatus Bipolaricaulota bacterium
GCTCAGTTGTCGGTGCACCTCAATCGCACAACCAATCACCCGATTTGATAACTTATCAAACTCCATTCTTCGTGCCTGCCTGTCCTTCGGACGCAGACAGGTCCTTCGTGCTCTTCGTGGTGGATTCTTGCCAGCATCCATCCCAACTCAACCCCAAGTTAACTACTTAAAACGATAAGCGAACAGATTTCTTGCCTTGTTACGCACTGGCGGTGATCATAGGGTTGCATTGACATTGCGAGGAGGGGAAGATGAGCACGCTGCTCTTGTTGTTATCGCTTTTGTGGATTTCGCTAACTCAAAGCGTTGAGATTGGCACAATATGTATTGGGGCCGGGTTATCAATGGCCATAACCGTGGTTCAGCGCTTCCTTTTTCCATCAATCCATGTTCCCTCTATTGGAAAGTTGCTAGTTCGTATTCACTTGCTTGTGGCCTTTATAGTGGTCCTTATTTGGCGATTTATCACTTCTACCATGTACACATGCGGATTGATACTGAGTGGAAAACAAGAAGGCCGCATTGTGGCTTTGCCCGTGCGACTGGAAGACCCTATTGGGCAGTTCTTGCTTCTCAACTCAATCACATTTACGCCGTCAACGATCTCGCTTCTGCTAGAAGGAGATACACTATATGTGCACTGGCTGCGAGCCCGTGGAAAACGAGGTGATTGGCAAATGATTAAGGAGTCGCTTGAGAAAAGGTTGTTAGCGATCTTTGAGCGGAGAAAGCAGTGTTAATCTTCGCCTTTGTGCTACTTGCGACGCTGTTAGCTGTTGTTTGTGCCCTGGTACGTGGTCCACATGCCTGGGACCGATTGCTGGCTTACAATGCTGCTAGCAACCGAGTTTTCGTGCTTTTAGCGCTTATTTCAATGATTAGCGGTTGCCATACCTACTTAGATGCAACTATCGTTTATGCCATGCTGAGCTTCCTAAGCGTGATTATCCTTTCGCGGTTTATGGAGCGAGGAGGAATTCACCGATGATCAGCGATTTGTTGATTGGGATTGGTCTGTTCTTCGTTGTGGTAGGAACCATAGGTATCTTGCGCTTCCGCGACGTTTATTCTCGTTTGCAGGCAAGTGGTGTATCGGATAACGCTGGCCTAGGCCTAATATTGTTAGGGTTAATTGTCAGGGACGGTTTAACAAGTCATGACTTACGACTTGGGTTACTTCTAGCCATCTTGCTTTTCATCAATCCCGTCATTACTCACAGCATTGCCAAAAGTGCGTTTGCAAGTCGGCACGGTAAGGGAGATGATAGAATGTGATTTGTCGGGTAATCTTTCTCCTTCTTCTTCCTGTGGTTGCCATCTTTTCTCTAACTCAGCGGAGCCGGCTTACAGCGGTTATAGGTATGGGGTTATTCAGTCTATTATTGGCGGCTACGTATCTGTTTTTCCATGCACCAGATGTAGCCATAACGGAAACAGCTATAGGAGCTGCTCTTGTAACCTTCATTTACGTACTGGCTATAAGAAAAACTGGCCAGCTAGTGGTGGTGTACGATGAGGCACCTAGACTGATAGCTCGAGAAGGGGAAAGAGTTATAGGCCTTGAAGAGGAGATCCTCGCTGGCTTAGCC
>JAGYNL010000078.1 GCA_018399865.1 Candidatus Bipolaricaulota bacterium
GGGTAAGGATTAGTATTGCTTTTCGTGCTCATTATCTTTAGTGACCAAGGCGATCAGGCAAGGGAAGCAGCCTTCTCAGCTATGACTAGATAGATTTGTTCTCATCGGAAACCTCTAAGCACTAGCCGGTTAACCCAAATATTAAAAGAAAAAAGATGAGTTTACCTGAGACATAAGGGATTAATGAAGGTTACTAGGTGGCGGTCTCGATAGTCGATTGTATTGCTTCTTCACTCAACTTATCTAGCAGTATGTCCAGGTCCCCTTCAAGAATGTTCTGCAAATTGTATAGAGTAAGGCCTATACGGTGGTCAGTAACTCTGTTTTGCGGAAAGTTGTAAGTGCGGATTTTGTCGCTTCGATCACCGGATCCAATCTGTTTGCGGCGCGTCGCTGAAAGCTCCGCTTCCTGTTCTTTTTCCATGCGATCTTTCAACCGAGCGCGTAGCACACGCATGGCCTGTGCTTTGTTCTTATGCTGTGACTTCTCGTCCTGACAGCTCACCACTAGACCCGTGGGAATATGAGTAATTCGCACCGCTGAATCAGTGGTATTGACGCTCTGCCCCCCTGGTCCAGTAGAGCGGAAGGTGTCTATCTTTAGATCATTGGGATCAATATCAATCTCCACTTCCTCAGCCTCAGGAAGGACCACCACACTTGCAGTAGAAGTGTGAATCCTACCCGCTGATTCAGTCTCCGGAACACGCTGCACCCGATGAACTCCGGACTCATAACGGAATCGGCCAAACGCGCTTCCCCCTTCAATTGCAAACGTAATTTGCTTGAATCCTCCAAGTGCTGTGGGGTGGCTATCTAGCAGAGATACTTTAAATCCATTCGCTTCGGCGTAACGCGTATACATCCTGAAGAGATCAGCAGCAAACAAACTTGACTCATCCCCGCCTGTACCAGCCCTAATCTCGATGATGGCTGTCTTTGCATCACGAGGGTCCGGCGGAACGAGTAGCTTATGAATCTGTTTCTCAATTTTCTCCAACTTCAAACGGTCTGTTTCCAACGCCTCCTCGATTTCCTGGCGTAGTTCGTCCTCCTTCTCCCACATTTCCTCCTCTTCTTCAATGGAAGATACAAGGCTTTGCCACTGATCGCCCAGATTTATCAAATCACGTAAGCGTGCGTACTGTTGTGTGATGCTTCTGTATTCAGGGCTTGCAAACACCTCTGGCTCACTCATCTGTGATTCAAGCCTGGCGTATTCCTCTCGCGCTTGTCCAAGCCGTTTTTCGATTTGTTCATTTACCATGGCAAATAAGAAGCTACTTGAAAGAGGGGTTATTTTTCAAGCAGTTTTGACGCGTAGCAGCGAGCGAAGGTCGTCATTTTGCTGACGAAGGGAGCTAATCTGCTGATCCATATCAGCCACGCGACTTCGCAGCTCAGCTACCAGCAGATCGCGTTCCAATCGATTCCTCTCATTTTGGGAAGCGATAAGTTCTCGCAAGTACTTGATTTGCTCGGCCAGTAACCGCTCTACATCACAGGCAAGATCGATTTCGCTCAAGGAAAGCTCTGGGAGAAGCCTGTCTACAAACTCATGTTTATCCATATGTACATTCTCAACCCTGTATCACCTTAGGCACTAGGACAGATGACTGAAAGTGCTGGGAAGATTGACAACTGCACCTATAGATTTATCCTCGTCATCCTTTCCAGTATGAGAGGCCTGTATTCTGTAGAATTGGGACAGCGATCAGTTGATAAGCCGTGTATCAACCATATCGCAGGTTAAAAAGGTGCAGGGCTGCTTTTGCAGCCCCGCTGACGTTTATTGCTGAAGGAGGTAAGGAGATATTTATCTCTTTTGCATAGTGAGCTACACTAAGAAAAGCAAGAAGTTTCATAAGGGCAAGAGAAATGATGTAAAAAAACAATGGAGTGAACCAGCGCGACTACGAGGTGAACAGCGCGTGGCGTTGTATGTCAACTAAAGAATCTGGCCCACATATACAGGAATGTGTAGTCTCTCTTTGCAAGCCGATGCGGCAGAGATTTTGCCGGCACAGCGCTCATAGTTTGCTCTGTCGTCTGGCAGGAAAGGCCCGGGAATTTGGCCCAACGCCAGAGCATAGACCCAATGCACATGGCTGCCTAACAGGAGAACAAATCACATGATCGCCTATGTGGCTCGTAGGATGATAGGCCTTATCGTTTCTTGCTTTCTTATCTCTATCATAGTGTTCTTGGCCATGCGAGTGATCCCAGGGGATCCAGCACAGATA
>JAGYNL010000079.1 GCA_018399865.1 Candidatus Bipolaricaulota bacterium
AGAGATTATCAAGCGTGAGCCGGAGGTGTTCACCGAAGGCATGGATGCAGCTGAGAAAGGTGGATATGCGCACTTCATGGAGAAAGAGATTCATGAGCAACCTAAGGCAGCCGAAGAGCTAATCCACTGGTTGTCAGCATCTCCATTTGTAGACCAATTTCTAGATTCTATTGCCTCAGCACGCCATGTGTTTTTCGTTGGCTGTGGCACAAGCTACCACGCGTGCATGATAGGAGCTGCCTATTTTAACCTTATTGCTGATATTCCGGCCATTCCTATGCTTGCCCCGCAGTTCAAGGAGACTTTGGCGCATCTTCTGACTCCGCAGGACGCTGTTGTCTTTGTTAGCCAGAGTGGAGAAACCAAGGATGTATTGAACGCTTTAAACGCTGTTCGCCCCTCCAAAGCAAAGGTACTTGGCGTTTTAAACGTCATTGGATCATCCCTAATGCACCTAAGTGATCACTACCTTCCTCTGGCCTGCGGATATGAGGTCAGCGTTCCTGCAACAAAGACTTTTCTCAATCAGGTGGTACTTTTCCTCTACCTAGCAGACAAAATACGAAGTAGTGGAAAAGCAATCAAGTGGGAGAAGATTCCCGGGTTCATACAACAGACCTTGCTTTCTTCCCAAGAGAAAGCGCAACAAATAGCCCAGATTCTTACTGAATACGACGATATGTATTACCTAGGCTATGGGCCAACCTTAGGCGTAGCAATGGAAGGGGCACTTAAGCTAAAAGAGATAACTTATGCACATTGTGAGGGAATGCTAAGCTCGGAGTTCAAACATGGCCCCTTATCAGCGGTTGATGATGGCTATCCTGTCCTTTTCATATCGGGACCAGAAGATGCGGCAATGATGGTCAATCATGTAAACGAGGTGGCGTGCCGCGGTGGACGTCCGATTGCTGTAGCCTGCGAAGATGGTCTGCTGAGAAAGCACGTCCGCGAGTATGTATCTTTGCCTGACACTAGCCAAGAAATAGCAACCTTGCTTGCTGTTCTTCCGCTGCAGCTTATAAGTTACTACATGAGTATCAAGCGGGGAATAAACCCAGATTTTCCAAGAAATTTAAGCAAGACACTCACCGTCGATTAGTATCTATGGATTTGACAAGAGAGGCTTTGAACGAAATTCTGAGACTGCTAGACAAGCACAATTATCTGATTCTCGACACTGAGACAACTGGCCTCAACGATCCAGAACTTGTCAGCATCGCCATCATCGACAATAGTGGCCGATTGATCATGGATGAGCTGGTACGGCCAGCAAAACTCATTGAACCAGGAGCAACACGCGTTACTGGAATAACAAACGACTTAGTCAAACAGAGGCCAGAATTCCCCTCCATATATAGACAGCTCAGAGATGCGATCAGTGGAAAGTTTGTTGTCATATACAATGCAGCTTTTGATCTGCAGGTTCTAGCTTCCAGCTGCCGACGTTACAACCTTGAGATGCCGCAGTTTGAACATTGGTGCGCGATGGAATGGTTTGCGAAAGTATATGGCAAGTGGGATAACACAAAACAGGACTTCAAGTGGCAGAAACTATCCGTTGCAGCTAAGTACTTCGACGTAGATCAACACAATTCGCACAACGCATTGGGCGATTGCATAACAACCCTTAGGGTCATCGAGGCGGGCCTTGCAAGGGCGAGAGAACATGGATCTCACATGGACCTTCTTCTATGAACAAGATAGTAGCTTGGGTAAACCGGCATCCCATTGCCAAAGCATCTAAGAGATATAGCTTATGTAGCTGCAGCATAGGCAATTACGAGTATTGCCAATGGATATGAATTGCATCACTGACTGGCTTCTTACGTGAAATTAGATTTTTACTTGACAGACTACGCTTGTGATGCTAGGATTGCTGTGCTTCATTGGAGGCAGAAATGGAATCAACTACTATCCTGGAGGTGAAATCTACTACTAGTACCC
>JAGYNL010000080.1 GCA_018399865.1 Candidatus Bipolaricaulota bacterium
AATTGAGCGTTGACAAGCCTTTGCTCTCTCGTTATCATTTAGCAAACGGTATAAGAGAGTGCTAATGATGGAAAAGACTCTTCCTGAGCGGCAATGTCTGATATTGAAGGAAATAGTTGACCGATATATACGATTTCGGGAACCAGTGTCATCGCGAATGATCCTTGATGATTATGGGCTTTCCGTAAGCTCGGCTACAGTGCGCAATGACATGAATGACCTAGAGGACGCAGGATATATAGAGAAACCCTACGCCTCCTCCGGCCGTGTTCCTACAAAGAAGGGATATCGCTTTTTTGTAGATTGGTTAATTGATCTGTCGGATCTGACTAAGAAAGAACGTTCAGAGATTGTGGAGGCCTATAAGGTCCAATGCCTGGAAGTGCAGGAGACAATGAGGCAGACTGCATTCCTCCTTGGGAGCATTACAGGGTATGTTGGATTTATCACTCTTCCTAGCATGGAGGAAACGCGTCTCGAGAGAGTTATTTTAGTTAGAATGAGTTTGCAGGCAATTCTTTTAGTTATCGTCTCTGACATTGGGGTAATTGAACATGGGATAGTCTCACTTGAAGATGATGTCTCTGACGAGGATATTGAGAGGATAACCAATATAATCAATGCTGAATTGCACGGAGCATCACTTGAAGCAGTGCGCGAGCTGACCCTTCAGGATGGCCTGGACGGGTGGTATGAGCGCCCCGTTCGTCAGGCCCTGTTGGTCTTGGGACGAATCCTTCAACGTCGTTCGAGGAAGCGTCTTTACACCGAGGGGATGCTTAATGTGGTATCCGATCTACAGGAAATGGGACAAGAGCGAGCCATGAATAGTTTCGCGGGGTTGATCCGAGCAATCAATGATGAGGGAAAGCTCATGCATGAGATTCACCAACAGCGTGAAGGTAAGACTGGCTTAGTTGTCTCTATTGGGCAAGTGTGTCGGCCTGGCTTGGAGGAATTCAGTGTGATTACCTCCGACTATCGTCCTCATGGAGGGATTATAGGCGTAATTGGCCCCATGTGGATGAATTATGGACGGGCGATGTCAGCTCTTAGTTACGTTGCCCATCGCCTGGAGACAATTCTGGTCTCCTCTTGTCCAAAAGATATATCGGAAGGGGTGGAATAGTGAGCAATAAAAGTAAGAAAGCACAAGAACAGAGAATAGATAACGAAGAAGTAAAGAAACCAACAAAAGTAGGAGAACAAGTATCAATTGAGGAACAGTTAGCGGCTAAGGATGAGGAGATCCGTTCCTATATTGATCGTTTACAGCGCTTGCAAGCAGAATTCGAGAACTACAAGAAGCGGGTATTGCGTGACATGGCGCAGCTTGAGGAAAAGGTTATCGACAGAGAGATACTGGATTTTATCGCGCTGTACGACAATCTTGAGCGGGCATTTGCCAGTTACTCTGATGAGACAGACGCCATTTCTTTCGTCACAGGGATTGAGAAGATCTTTGCCCAGTTTGACAACCTGCTAAAACGGAAAGGGGTAACACCGATCGCTACTGAGGGAGAGATGTTTGACCCCAGCAAACACGAAGCCCTGCTAACTGTCGAGAGCTCAAAGGAGAAAAATGCCATTCTTGAGGAATTCGAGCGAGGCTATGAAAGGAACGGACGCGTCCTTCGCCCGTGCAAGGTGAAGGTGAGTAAAGGGTTACAAGATACTGAGGAATCAAGGGAGGAATCATGAAAGAGAAAATAATTGGAATAGATCTTGGAACAACAAATTCATGTGTTGCTGTGCTTGAAGGAGGGTCACCGCAGGTAATCCCTAATGCTGAGGGAGAAAGGACCACAGCATCGGTTGTTGCCTTTACCGACTCTGGGGAGCGTTTGGTAGGACGACTAGCTAAACGTCAGGCAATAACCAATCCTACTCACACCATCTCTTCGATAAAGCGGAAGATGGGTACTGATCATCAGGTGAAGATCAAGATTGAAGACAAGGAAACTACTTACTCGCCTGAACAGATCTCGGCGATGATTCTACAGAAACTGAAAAAGGATGCCGAAGACTATCTAGGCGTTAAGGTGAATAAAGCGGTCATTACAGTGCCGGCATACTTCAACGACACTCAGCGTCAAGCAACAAAGGATGCGGGGGTGATTGCTGGGCTGGAAGTGATGAGAATCATAAACGAACCCACCGCAGCCTCACTGGCCTACGGTCTAGGGAAGTCAAAGGAACAAACTATTCTTGTGTACGATCTTGGTGGTGGGACTTTTGACGTTTCTATTCTGGAGATCGGCGATGGCGTTTTTGAAGTAGTGGCCACTGACGGTGACACACAGCTTGGAGGGGACGACTTCGACCATTTAGTTATGGACTGGCTTGCTGAGGAGTTCCGTAAGGACACCGGTATCGATTTATCGAAAGACCCAAGCGCCATGCAGAGACTAAAGGATGCAGCGGAAGCAGCAAAGATGGAGCTCTCCAGTCGCAAGGAAACGACCATTAACCTTCCGTACATCACAGCTGATGCAAGCGGGCCAAAGCACCTGGAGCAAAAGTTAACGCGTGCTAAGTTCGAGCAGATGATTGATGCTCTGCTTCAAAGGACTGCCAAGATAGTTGATAATACACTGCGTGAGGCAAAGAAGACGAAGGATGACATCCACCAGGTAGTTCTTGTTGGCGGATCCACACGTATTCCACGCGTGCAAGAGCTAATCAGCGAACGCATACCTGGTAAGATAAATCGCGAGATCAATCCTGACGAGGTTGTTGCCGCTGGGGCCGCTGTCCAGGCTGGCGTGCTTGCCGGCGATGTTGACGATATAGTTCTTCTTGATGTCACACCGTTGACGCTTTCAATTGAAACGCTTGGTGGGATCGCTACTCCATTGATAGAGCGTAATACAACAATACCTACCGAGAAGACGAAGACCTTCACAACAGCAGAGAATAATCAGCAGAGCGTGGAGATCCATGTT
>JAGYNL010000081.1 GCA_018399865.1 Candidatus Bipolaricaulota bacterium
CTAGGAGATATAACCCTCTTTGCGGCTGAAGTTGAAGGCAGCAATGACGAGCTGAAGCAACTCGCGGATCTGCTAGAAGAAAAGGCAAGTCCAGCGGTTGTTCTTCTCTTATCTCAAATAGGACAACAAGGCATCATAGTCTGTAAAGTCAGCCAGGGCGTGGGGGTTGATGCTCAAGAGATAGTGGCTACTATCACCTCAGAATTCGGTGGAGGAGGAGGGGGAAACGGTGCTTTTGCTCAAGGAGGCGGTTTGAAAGCTGGCTTTCTGGATAAGGCTTTGAGCAAAGGAGCGCAAGAAGTCCGCAGCCAACTGACTAATCTGCTCTAGCTAACACAAAAGCCGTTAACGATTCTCGTATGTTTTGTGAGGAATTCTTAACCGCCCAGACGGACAGGCATACATACGTAGAGGAATCCTTCATCAAGTGGCGAGATGCTATCACCAGTAGGCTCGATCAATCCGGCTTTCTCCGATGTTGCCAGCCAGAGAGCTATCTGCTCTGAGCTCATTCGCTTTAGAACATCAATCAGGTACTCCGCTTTGAACGATATCTCGATCTCCGCAGACGGGACCTTAGTCAAGCGCACCCTTTCTTCTGCCTCGCCTTTATCCTTAGAGGATGAATTGATCCTAGCTGCGCTTTCTTCGGTGCTCACACGGAAGGTAACCGCTCCTGATTCCTCGGCAGCGGTGATCTCTATTCTTTGCAAGCTACTGAGCAAAGCCTGTCTATTGAAAGTCAGGTTGATATTGTTGTCCTTAGGAATCACCCGATCGAAATCCGGGAATTCCTCGGCAATCGGTTTGGCAATGAAGGTTACCCCGCCAGCGCTGAAGAATACCTGCCCATTGTTACGGTAAATATCCACGCTAGCCGCGTTCACTTGCGAAAGTACTCGATCCAAGTCGCTTAACACACCCGCTTCGATCAAGAATTCACCTTCCTCCAGGATTTCATCCATGGGAAGAGCTTTGATTGCCAGGCGATATCCATTTGTGGCGACCATCTTCATCTCACCACTACCGATGACAATGTCTACCCCTGTTAAGCTCAGGCGAGTAGTCTCATTTGCTTTAAGAGAGGCGAAGCCCGTCTGTTCAAGCCCCCGGTGAAATTGCTGGATCCCAATCTTGGCAATACGCTTCTCCGGAAGAGGAGAAATGTCAGGATAGTCTTCTACCGGAAGGGTGGGTAAATCAAATGACGCTTCGCCACAGCGAAGCTTGACCAGAGTTCCGTCCTCCTGGTTTGATTTCATGGTTATCCGTTCGTCCTCGGGGAGATGATTTGCAATCTGAGATACTATTGCTCCATTTAAAACCACAGACTCATCTTCTCCTCCGTTTTCTATAGGAAGCTCGCAGTGAACTGCTCGCTCCAGATCTGTAGCGTAGAGGCTCAGCCTATCGCCACAGATCTCCATCTTAAGCCCAGATAGGATGGGCATACTACTGCGTGTTCCGAGCGCATAACTAGCTAGCTTTACGCCAAAGACTAACTCGTCCTTCTTGCTTACGAAGTCCATCTTTCTCCCCCTTTAGAAGCGTCCGCGATTACCTCCATCATACACAATTAGTCGTCTATGCCAAAGACTACACCCTAAGAATATCTCGGATATTTTGCGCAATGTTATCTATCGGTTGCATTCCATTTATGAGATGTACACTTGGATCTCCCTTTGTCAGCTCAAGGTAACCCGTACGCACCCGTTGATAGAAGTCTAGGTCTTCTTGTTCTATGCGATCGCTTACGTCACCCCTCCTCTCCAGTGCCTTATTGGCGGGCAGGTCTAACAAGAGAGTAAGATCAGGTTGTCTTCCTGAGGTGGCTATTTCATTCATCCGCTCGATCAGTGCGAGGTCAAGCCCCCGTCCGTAGCCTTGATATGCAAGACTGGAGAGACGATATCGGCTCGATAGCACAACATTCCCAGAGGCCAGGGCCGGCTCAATCACCTCCGCCCACAGTTGTGCCCGACAAATGATAAACAGTGATAACTCAGACAAGGCCACGAGCTTGGTCTGCTCTTTGGCTAGAATAACACGTCGTACTGTCTCACCAAGCGCCGTACCCCCTGGTTCACGAGTAGTTGTAACCGCAAGCCCCCTCTCAACCAGACGCTTTGCCAGAATGTCCACCTGTGTAGATTTGCCGGTGAAATCTAGCCCTTCAAATACGATCAACTTGCCTTGCAGTTCGATTTCCTCTCACCCCCGAAGATAACGTAGACGATTATTAATGCCGTTCCCACACTTACGCATACATCCGCCAGATTATTGACAAATAACCCCCTTATCTCCAGAAAATCCAGGACATAGCCGTAGGTTAAGCGATCAATGACATTTCCTACCGCACCGCCAAGCAGCAGTGCAAGACCTGTACGCATAAGGGCGCTCTCGTATCTTCGAACAATCAACAAGACAATAATCGCTAAAGAAACAACAAGGGATACAGCGAGGAATACTGTATAGCCTCCTGGGAATATCCCCATAGCGCCACCGGAGTTGTGTACGCGGGTCAAACGGATGTCGTTGCCAATTAAGGGGCGAGATTCGTTAAGTGCAATTGAGCCACTTACCCACCATTTTAACAGCCTATCAACGCCAATCGAGACAGCGGCTATGGCAAAGGAGGAGGCCCTATTCATAATGGCACAGCCTATCCACTCACCGGACACTGGTCAAGTTGTTTCTTGCAAATCCGCATGTGACGGTGTACCTTGTGTGAAGTCACGTTTAGCCCTGTTAAGGAGTATTCATGCAACTTGTTCGCTTTGTCCATCCAGAATCCCAGCTAGCTATGGAAGGAACACTGGAAGAAGACACTATAGTCTATGCATCTGAACGTTTACCACTACGT
>JAGYNL010000082.1 GCA_018399865.1 Candidatus Bipolaricaulota bacterium
TGGACTTGGGCAGACTGCGACATTGATATGGACGCCCACCTTGCTATCACCTGTGAAGGATTCGACTACTTCTCATACACAATTCGTGAGATTCCTATCCTTCCGCAAGACACTATAGGCGTTGGTATTTTCCTCCGGCTCAAGACAACGTTCTCACTTGTGAGCAAGGACTTGGATGCAACTTTGTACTGTCAGTCAGATTGGTTTGACTGCTTCCGTGTGCTATGCGAGGTGATTGGCGGTGAAGGATTAAGCATTGACGCAGTGTCCCTATATGGCTTGCAGTTTCAGACAACATTGCCCGATGGAATATCCATACGAACTGACACATCGCTTGCTGATGATAAGAACGCTTCGCTTACCGGATATTCCGAGTATTTTGAACGCCTCCGACTTTCCGGGCCAACGGAGTCCTGCTGCGGAGGGCCAGGGCAATGGGAGATTCGGACTTACTTCCAGTCAACGAGTACCATGCTCTTTGATTGGGGAATGACATCCATCAGCGCTACAGAAGTGCTAAGTGATAACATCAGATTCTCTATTGGTCTAGATTTCCGTGCCATAGAGCCAGTCTGGGAAATAACGATTGGCTGGGAAATTAGCTGGTAGAATAGAACTTGTTACAGTCACACAGCAATGCTTCCTGGGACACCATTTGTTGCGCCGCAGATCTTCGTAATCTGGGGCCTACGACGTTGAGTCAAATTGGCTTATGAAAAGCGCAACGTTGGAGACTAGCTCCAACGCTACATAAACAGTGGCTTTGCGCTGTAGCGTGCGCAGCTTGCCTGCCACGTTGCTTTGCCTGCCACGTTAGAATCCTTGTCATAAGTGAACGTGAGGCAATCACAGGCTTAGGGAATTAGGTCAGTTCATAAAGTTCATAGGGTTCGTAGAGTTCTTAGTTCGTGTTTCGTAGTTCAAAGCAGCCAGCTCTCAGCCATGAGCGGTCAGAAGGCGAGGCAGCGAACAGCAAGGTAGCAAGCAATCAGCAGTCAGCGATCAGCAAGGGCAAGAGCAAACAGCAAAGCTGAATGCTGAAAGCTGTATGCTGACAGCTGAGAGCTGATTGCTATATGCTATCGAGTCGTCACGCGAAAGCATACGGGGACAGCTACAACCTGGCTATCGCTCGGCCGAGCCAGTCGCCTCTGCGTCTCTGCGGGAGTACGCCTTTGCTGTTTTTGGTTACCGATAACCCATTACCCATCACCCATCACTGTTTTACGTCTCTTTTGAGAGCGGCCCTATTTGGCACAACTATTTTCAACTACCGACTCAAAACAGCAAGCAACCTGTCATACTAACAATTTGCCGTCGGCCAGGTCGTTTATGGAATGAGCAATGAAAGTCGCCACCAGTGAATCACGATCAAGGGTTTCTTTTTGCGTTGTTCCGGTAAGCAATAGGGCACTATCGATCCCAGCCTTACTTGATCCAAGAATATCGGTTGCTAAACTATCACCAATCATTAGCACTTCTCCAGGCCCGCAGCTTACTACCTCTAACGCGATATCAAAAGCGATCTTCGAGGGTTTGCCGACAACGGCTTGAGGAATAAATCCCATTCCCCTAAAAGCCCCAATAACTGAACCAGCACCAGGTTGTGCACCGGTAGAGGTAGGAAAAGTGGCGTCATCATTTGTGGCCAGAAGCTTTGCTCCCCCAAGCAAGGCATTCAACCCTTGAGTTAGACGCTGGTAGGTGAGACCCCGATCCATACCAGCAACCACCCAGTCAGCTTCAGTGGGCGACACAAGGTCATGACCAGAGATCATCAGCTCAGTTGCCAATCCTTCTTCTCCCAGGGGCCAAACACGGACAGATCCGTAGTATTTATTTAGGTATTCAGAAGCTACAAAGCCACTGGTTACAATATCGGTAGCATTTATCGCAAAGCCAAGGCTAGTCATGTCTTGAGCTAGTTGACCTCGGCTACGCGTTGAGTTGTTCGTTAACAGGATCAACCTGCCCATCTTTTGCAGTTTACTTACTCCCTCAATAGCTCCCGGAATGACTGTCTCACCGCGAAGAAGCACACCATCGACATCCACAAGAAACGCTTTGTAGTACTTGAGAACCCTCTTTTTCATCAGTGAATAGTACACAAGTTGCACGCCTGTCTAAACCTGCAATAAAACTAAGAAAAATACAACAAAAAACATAGAAAGGATAACCATAACGGCTTCTTCCAGCCGAAAGATGCGCTGAGGTAGACGAACGAAGCGCGAACGAAGAGCCACATAAACAAGGTAACCTAATACAATAATCATTAGGCTCTCTG
>JAGYNL010000083.1 GCA_018399865.1 Candidatus Bipolaricaulota bacterium
TTTGAGCAGAAGGATAATTGAACCTTCGCTCACTCTCTTTTTGTACAGTGCCTTATACCTTTCGAGCTTGTACGTAACTGACCGCACGCAGCAGCGATCTTAACACCTCTTTCAACGCGTATTGTGGTGTTGATCCCCGCATCAATCAGCTGTTGTGCAAAGGCATCTACCCGTTGGCGTGGGCTGGGACAAAAGGGTGTTTCAGGGACGGGATTAAGTGGTATAAGGTTTACGTGGCACAACATGCCAGAGAGTAAATCGGCTATTTTCTGCGCATCGCTTACACTGTCATTAACTTTGTGGATTAGGGCAATCTCGAAGGTAATTCGGCGGTGAGTTCTGTTTACGTATTTGCGGCAAGCGGCCATCAGTTGCGATAGCGGGTAAGTCTCGTTTATCGGAACAAGTTGTGTTCGTAGTTTGTCATCGGCGGAGTGTAATGAAATGGCTAGGTTTACCTGCGTATCTTCCTTGGTGAATCGTTCTATTCCAGGGATTATTCCAACCGTGGAGATGGTGAAACTCCGAGCTCCGAGATTGAAGCCTTCGTGGTTGTTGAGTATACGGATAGATTTGATTACAGCATCGTAGTTAAGAAAAGGCTCGCCCATTCCCATATATACGACGTTTGTAACTTGCTCACCCTGTGGTGCCAGAAGTCGAGCAAAACTGAGAACCTGAGATACGATTTCCCCAGGGCTCAGATTACGAGTAAAGCCGCTCATCCCAGTGGCGCAAAAAGCGCAACCCATGGCACAACCAACCTGTGTAGAGATGCAAATCGTACGTCTCTTTTGGTAGATCATTAACACCGCTTCAATTGCTTCGCCGTCAGATAGTCTAAAGAGAATTTTCGAAGTACGTTTATCAGCACTTTCAACTGAGTCTGCAACCTTTGGCTGGTTGAAAGGGAGGCTCTGGGCTAAGTCATTGCGGAGTTTCTTAGAAAGACTAGTGATGGCATCATAAGAGGGAGCAAGCTCAACGTAAAGACCGTGCCAAATCTGCTTTGCGCGATAGCAAGGCTGGCCCATCCTTTCTAGTAATTCTTCCAGTTCGCCTAGTTCTAGGTTGAATACTGATCCCGTGTTCAATGCTCACCTTTAAGTATATTGAGGAATTCTTCTTCGGTTAGGGTTGGTATTCTAAGTTGCTGCGCTTTTTCCTTTTTAGAGCCAGGGCTATCCCCCACAACTAGATAGTCTGTATTTCTGCTTACTGAGGACAATACCTCTCCTGCTTTATCTATTATAGCTTGTTTGGCTTCTTTGCGGGTCATTGAGGAGAGTGATCCTGTAAGAACAAACTTTTTGCCAGAAAGAAATTGCTCTGCTAATGTGCCTGTATCGATGACTTGTACCCCTGAGGCCAACAGATCAGAAACCATATCTTTGTTGGAGCTCTGCTCGAAGTAATCAACTATTGCTTCCGCGGTTCGTGGCCCAATTTCAGGGATACCTTCAAGTTCATCGGTTTCTGCATTCATTATCCTATCCAGTGTTTCTAAGTGTTGGCTTATAAGCTGGGAGGTATGTTCACCAACTTCAGGGATTCCCAGAGCAAACAGAAGCCGGGGAAGGGCAATTTCCTTTGATCGTTCAATAGCTTGAAGCAAGTTTTGAGAAGACTTGGGTCCCATGCGGTCTAGGTTGAGCAAATCGTCATAAGACAGATGAAAGATGTCGCTTACTTGGGTGATTAGCTTGTGCTCAAGAAGTTGTTCGACCAGTTTGGGCCCGAAGCCATCTATATCGAATCCGCCCTTACTTACAAAATGAATTATGGATTCTTTAATTCTTGCTGGGCAGGAGATATTTAAGCAGCGATGCGCGACTTCTGTAGGTAGCTTTACAACCTTGCTTCCGCAAACCGGGCAGATCTTTGGCATAGAGAAGCGTCTTTCACTGCCATTTCGGCGCTCCTTCACCGGCCCTAAAATCTGTGGAATAACGTCGCCGGCTCGCTGGACTATTACCATGTCCCCGATGAGAATCCCCTGTCTCTTGATCTCGTCCTCGTTATGTAAGGTTGCATGACTGATTTCGACTCCTCGTAGGCGAACTGGCTCCAGAACAGCTACTGGGGTGAGTACCCCGGTGCGGCCAACTTGTACATCTATGTTCAATAGTTTAGTAATGGCTTGCTCTGCTGGGTACTTGCCAGCGATAGCCCAGCGGGGGCTGCGCGACACCGAGCCCAGTGTCTCTCGGGTTGAGAACTCATTAACCTTGATGACGATTCCGTCCGATTCGTAGGGCAAGTCTTCACGCATTTTTTCAAACTCGTGGTAGAAAGATATAGCTTCTTCAATTCCATGACATAGCCGTCGCAACGGATTGGTGGGGATACCAACCTTTGCAAGTGTGTCCAGTAGCTGAAGCTGAGTAGAGATATCCAATCCGTCTAAGCGACCGTAATCATAGGCGTAGAATCTCAGTGGCCTGGTAGCTGTTACGTGTGGGTCAAGCTGGCGCAGGGAGCCTGCGGCGAGGTTGCGTGGGTTTGCAAAAAGGGATAGGCCCTCCAGCTCGCGCTGCTTGTTTAAGTGATACAGGTCATTCTTGTTGATGAAGACCTCGCCTCGCGCCTCAAGCAGGCTGGGTATATGTCCATTCACTTGCCGCAGGCGGAGCGGGATAGGACGAACTGTTCTTAGATTTGGGGTAACGTCTTCCCCGTTGATACCATCACCTCGCGTGGAACCTTGCACCAAGGATCCATCTCTATAGATGATCTCAACTGATAGCCCATCGAGCTTAGGCTCCGCCATGTAAGTTATCTCATCGTGCTGTAGTGTCTTTCGTGCCCGGCGATCAAAGTCACGCAGCTCATCTTCGCTGAATCCGTTCGTCAAACTCAGCATAGGTACAGCGTGAGTAGCTGTTGGAAAGGTTGGTGACGGGCTCGCCCCAACGCGCTGGGTAGGTGAGTCAGGGACAATGAGTTCGGGGTTCTCTTTCTCCAGTTGCTCTAGGCGGCGAAAGCATTCATCGTACTCGGCGTCTGTAACCAGTGGGTTGTCAAGTACGTAGTAGGCATAGTTGTAGCTGCGAATTTGCTCCCGGAGCCTGTCTATCTCATGTTTGGGATCGGATTGTATTTTGTCAGCGTTCATAAGTGCTACAGCCTCGCTAGATGGTGAAGATGCACTTGCTAAAGCTGAATGCGTCCTTTGAGGGCACGCCCCAGGGTTACCTCGTCAGCAAACTCCAAGTCACGACCGACGGGTATCCCTTGTGCTATCTGGGAAACTTTCACTTGTAGTGGCTTCAAGAGCGAGAGAATGTGCATCCCAGTGATTTCTCCCTCTAGTTTTGGTTCTAGGGCGAGGATAACCTCTTCTATTTCTTCCTCTCTTACCCGTCGTATCAAGCTATCGATTTCTAGGTCACACGCTTGAACCTCATCCATGGGGGAGATAAGTCCTCCCAGTACGTGGTACAAACCGTGATAGGATCCCGTCTTTTCTATTTTCATGATTTCCCACGGTTGTCCGACTACACATAAGGTTTTCTGATCGCGCTTTGTATTGGAACATATGTCGCATAGGTCATCGGAAGCGAAGTTGTTACAACGCTTGCAGCGGTGGACATCTGTCTTAATTCTTATTATTGCCTGTGCCAAGCGGTCCGCCTCAGCCTGCGGTGAACTCAAAAGGTAAAAGGCCACCCTTTCGGCACTCTTTCTTCCTATGCCGGGTAAAGCCTTCAATTGCGTGAGTAGCTCTTCGAGCGGTGGGATCATAATCCGGGCATTCCTGGGAGATTCATTCCTTGTGTCAATGGTCCAAGCATTTCTTGCGCCTTCTGCTGGGCGCTGTTTTGAGCTTCCTGAACGGCAGCAACTATAAGATCGACGAGCATCTCCACATCTTCGGGATCGACTACTTCCTTCTCAATTGATAGGTTCAGGAGCTCTCCTTTACCATTGACCGTTGCGGTTACCATCCCTCCGCCAGAACTCGCATCTACCTTCATTTCGGCTATTTCAGCTTGCTTCTTCTCCAAATCCTCTTGTAGCTTCTTTGCCTGCCGCATGAGGTTTCCCATGTTGGCCATGCCTTTCATTATCCCTCCTCCACGATCGTTCCATCGAATAGCTCGCAAACTAGGTCTACCTTCTTTCTAAGTTCCTCGCTTGGTGTCTCTTTTCTTTCTACTCCGTTGTCTAACTTTATCTCTACGTAGCAATTCTCTCCTAAGTATTGCCGTACCATCCCCGCAAGATACTGCAAGTTGGCAGGTTTCTCCAAGCTCTCTTTGTGAAAGGTATGGTCAGGGTGAAAGGAAATGGCTAGTTTCTCTCCGGACAAGCTTGGTGTACCTTCGGAAAGGAAGGCTGCCATTGCTATACGCTCCTTCTCAACTGCTTTCAGCAAGTTACTCCACTTTTCTACTAACTCTTCATCAATTGCAGGTTTGGTTCTTTCAGGGGTTGTCGATGTCTCTTCTTCCCCTTTGTTTGCTGGCAGCGGGCCAGATGAAGCTTCTCTTTTTGTTTCTACAATGCCAATCGGTTCTTTTTCTACTTTTCCTTCATGTACTTCTGCCTCTGTAGTGACCGGCGCATGGTCTAGTAATGATTCTTTGTTGACTATTATGAGGCCATCATTCTTCATTTGCTCGATTAGCGACAGTAAACCTACTTCAAGCAATATTTGACGATCTAGGGAACGTAATATGTCTTGTTTGATGTCTAAGAGGCCACGGCAGATGTATATGTCGCGAGTAGTATCATCGCTTTTGGACACCATCCGATCGCGCACTATGTTTATCAGGTCATCTAGGAATGTTTCCAGGTCTTTTCCTTGATCTACTAGGGAATCGATTGTCTCAAGCACTGATGTCCTGTTTCCAGTCTCCAGAAATTGGAGGAATTCCCTGTGTACCTCATTTCCCACTAAGCCGAGCATATCAAGAAGAAGTTCCTCGCTAATCTGATCCGAAGCAAAGCTCCCTGCTTGCTCCAGCATGACAATGGCGTCGCGCATTCCCCCATTTGCCCTCTTTGCGATGAGAGTAACAGCCCTATTGGTTATGTTGATTCCCTCAGTGTTAGCGATTTGCCTAAGACCGGTCTCTATCTTTTCAATGGGGATCTTTCGGAAGTGGAATGCTTGACAGCGGGAAACAATGGTGCGAGGAACCTTGTGAACCTCCGTAGTGGCGAAAATGAAGACCACGTGGGGAGGAGGTTCTTCAAGAGTTTTCAACAGGGCGTTGAAGGCTTCATTAGTGAGCATGTGGACTTCGTCTATTATGTAGACCTTGGTCTTGAGGTCTGTAGGGGCGAAAGCGACCTCGTCGCGCAAGCGTCGTATGTGGTCGATCCCGCGATTAGATGCCCCGTCGATCTCCATGATATCCAATGAACGATTGTTGAGAATGGTCTGGCAGTTGCTGCAGATGTTGCAGGGCTCGCCGTCTTCTTGGGAGGTGCAGTTCACTGCCCGAGCTAGGATCCGTGCTACCGATGTTTTACCAATTCCCCTTTCGCCCGAGAAAAGGTACGCATGCGCTACATTATTTGTCATCACAGCATTCTTCAGCGTTTGCGTGATTTCCTCCTGGCCAATAACCTCGCTGAAGCGCTTCGGGCGGTATTGTCTATAAAGAGAGATGTAGTAGGGTTCTTTGCTCACGTATTGGATCACCGTTCCTGGTCGGGGAGACTGGATTTGAACCAGC
>JAGYNL010000084.1 GCA_018399865.1 Candidatus Bipolaricaulota bacterium
GACAACTATCACCTGAATCCTGTCGGCATACTCCCGAAGCATCTGCCCAAGACGGTTTATGTTCAGCCTATCCAGCGCGGCATCGATCTCATCAAGAACAAAGAATGGCGCTCGTTGATACTCCTGCAGCGCAAAAATGAACGCCGTGGCCACGAGTGTTTGCTCCCCTCCAGACAGAGCATCAATCAAATGCGGTTCCTTATCTGGAGGATTCGCCTTAATCAGCAGGCCAGATGAGATATTCCCTTCTTCTTCCAATTCTAGCGATGCCGATCCTCCACTAAACAATTTTGTGAAAGTCCGGCTAAAATGAGAGTTAATCGTCTCCAGCGTATCCAGAAAACGTTCTCGTTTCCGTTCCTCAATCTGCCCAATAAGTGCCTCGATTTCCCTTTTTTCTGCCTCCAGGGCATTCACCCGATCACGGAACTCGTTATACTCTCGCTCATAAGAAGCATATTCATCGATAGCACGCATGTTCACTGGCTCCAGCCGTCTCAAGTGTCGTCTGTTTTGCTCCATGCGCTGTTCGAGTTCACTAACTGATCCCTCGAGGAACTCTGATGACCCTCGGTTGTCCTCCCCTAATGCCTCTAACTCAGCCTGTACCTCGGCTTCCTGTCGCTCGTATCGCGTTATACTGCGGCGCAAGTTTTCCAGATCCCTGTATGCTTCTCGCCTCTTCTCTCGCAAGGCGCGAAGCTCATCGCTGCGGGTTGTAGCTTCTCCTTTGCTTTCTTCCTGCTTGTCCTGCTGCTGGGAAAGCTCCTTTTCCTTATCAGTAAGTTTTTCTGTAAGGGACTGGATTTCATCCCGAAGCCCATCAATCTCCCTATTAATCCGTGATATCTGTTGCCGTTTCTTAACGGTATCGAAGCTCCTATCATGCTGTTCTCTTTTGTCACCCTTATCCTTGGCTGAGCCAGGCCGCCAGCCACCAGTAATGGCTCCTCCTTTGCTCTGCAGGTCTCCGTCAAGGCTTATTGCCCTTACACCGTCTACATCACGCACTGCATCCAGCTTTTCTACTACTATCGAGTCTGAAAGAACATACTCGAAGGCACGCCGGTATTTGGAATCGAACTCTACCAAATTGATTGCATAATCAATTACCCCAGATAGTTTAATAGCTTCAGCAGATGCAAGGCTCTTTCGTCCTGCTACCAGACGGTGTAGGGGAAGGATTCGCGCTCTACCGAGGCGATTCTTCTTCAGATACTCAATACACTCAAGCGCCGTCTCCCGAGAATCCACTACTACATCATTCATATGCCCACCAGCAGCCATCTCAAAGGCTACCTGGAACCCATCTCGAGATCTAGAAAGAGAAGCAATGGTCCCGTACACTCCCCCTCTCTTCCGATCTAGCAGAGCCTGTACCGCTCGATCCCTACTTGAAAAGACAGATTGTGCGCTTGTATGAGCCTTAATCTTCGCTACTTCATCGATCATCTCTTGAAGGTTTTTTACCTGTTGTGCCCTGAGGTCAATCTGCCCTTTGCGGTTAAGAATCTCGGAGCGGAGACGCTCTACTTCCTTAACAAGAGCGATTTGATCGCCTCCCCCCATATCCTCTCTCATTCCTTCCAGTTCCCACTCTTTGTTCTCAATAGCCAGATCGAATTTAGATACATCTGCTTCCAGGGACTTGATCTTATCATCCATTCCCTCACGCTCGGCTCTAGCGCGCTCAAGTTTCTCTGCCAGTTCCTGACGATGGCGATGGCGAATCGATTCCTGCAACAACGATTGCTCCTGGGTTAATCGCTGATACTCAAGTGCCGCATCGCGCTCCTTAGCCAGTCCAATTAATCGTCGATGACGTTCTGCAAGAATCACTCGGTGAGTATTAAGCTTGGTTTTCACATCTTTCAGTTCTGCAATAGCCTTCTGACGCTTCTCATCGTAGGCGGCGATGCCACTTACCTCATCGATTATTTCCCTTCTCATTGTTGGGTTGCGTTTCAGTATCTCTGTAATTCGGCCTTGAGCTATCAACTGCTGGCCATCAGGATCGATTCGCCCAACCTCTAACACGCGGTCTACCATGGCCCTAGAGCAGGATTTCCCCATAAAGGTGTATGTTGATGACTTACGCGTGATCCTTCTCCCCAATCTCGCTTCTGCAACCGGCTCATCTCCGAAAAACTCATTAAATTCGCCGTTTTTATTGTCAAGATAAAGTGTTACTTCAGCCGTATCTGCTGGCGAGAGCCGCTCTCCTCCGTTGAAGATCAGGTGCTCCAAACGATCAGCCCTCATCTGAGAGGACCGCCGCCCCATGACAAAGCTAAGTGCGTCAAACAAGTTAGACTTGCCCGCCCCGTTCTCGCCAATAATGGCAGTCAACCCATCAAAGAACGGCACAACAGTCTTATTGCGAAACGACTTGAAGCCGATCAACTCAAGTTTATTGATCTTTGTCATGACGCTTGTCTGGTTTCTCCTATATCAGCAAACAGTTTTAACTGCTCAATTCCCGATTTATAAACAGGTGTCTGCCGCGTCCTAAAACCTGCTCTTTGGGAAAGGAATTGCTCAATTTTGTAGCGATTGTAGTCATTAGGAACGGCATCCTCTGCCTCCCAACGAATGATGGATGGAATGGAAACACCAAGTTTTCCCGCTAGTAAGCGCTTGCTCCACCCTTTTTCCAAACGGAAGCACCGCAACCGCTGGCCTAGACTTTCCATAAGCCCCCTCTATCAATTAACAAATATAACTTTTATTACACAAGAGCGCAAAAAAAGGGAGGGGCTCAAGGCCCCCACCCTATTCTACTTTTCAGACCCCCTCATCACATCTCTATCCGCCCATGAATCCCCAGATGAGAGCACCAACACCGGCCAAAAGAGCCACAATGGCGATGAAATATAGTCCATCCACCTGCGCCTTCAGCTCTTCAAGAGCAGCGCCCCCTTCCAGAGCCGATATGCGCGCATCGTGATCCTCTATTACGTCGGTGTTAGCAAGGATGCCGGCCTGGTTTGTGCTGATTGCAACAGAGAGGTCTGCTATTGCTTGATCAAAACCTTCCAGCTTGGCGCGATTATTGTCTATCTTAATTGAAAGCGCGCTCATCGAACGTTCAAGCTCTATGACCTTTTTCTTAAAGGTACCTACATCTTGGTCCTCCAATTGCTTCACCCGGTCTTCCAACGCCGCCTGCCCCTTCTTTAGGGCAGAAATGTCGGCCATTACTCCATCCTTGAACGCCGCAAATCGGTGATTCAAATCATCCAGGCTTGCCGCAAGAGCATCCAAGCTTGCCTCAAGAGCATCGCATCTTTTGCTTAACGCATCCCTTAACGTGGAAAGGTCAGCGTTCGTGGCGTTAAGAGAAGCAGTTATCTGTCCTTGGAACTTCTCAAACGAGTCTGAGAACTCAGACAAACCTGATTCCAGAGCTGTAGCTCGCACCATTAGCTCCTGCTGGGTTGAGGACAGGCGCGAGGTATCCTCCCGAAGGGTAATTAGTTTCCCTTCTACAGATTTGAGCTCCAAAGACATCGCCTGCATGGCATCCTTCAGACTGGCAACACGACCGTCCAGGTCTTCAATGGCGACCATATTACCTTTAACTTCAGAGACAATCTCATGCATAAATTCCTGCAGACCACCGAAGGCATCATTAACACCGGCAAATGTATCGCCCAGTTTGGTCAATTCCTCCTGTAGCAGATCAGTCTCCGGCACTACTGGAGCCTCCTCTCCCTGCGCATAACCAGCCACCAGGAAGAGTGCGCTAAACATCATCGCAATTATCGCCATCACAAGCGCTTTCTTCATAGTATTCCTC
>JAGYNL010000085.1 GCA_018399865.1 Candidatus Bipolaricaulota bacterium
CTTCTTCTTCTTCTTCTTCTATTCACCCTACAAGAAGATGCCAACCGATGCAAGTTTGCATGAATGCCGGGGAGACCCGCTAGCCGCTCTACGCAATTATCGCTCAGTGGTGCCCCGCAGGTATGTAAAACACCGTGTAGGTCCTTAGCCTATGTACCTTCGTTAACCTGCAAAAGCAGCAAGAACACAAAGCCATCTTCGCGAAACACCCAGAACATGACATATCGAGTCGATACCCACATTTCCGTGCCTTCTGCCATTTGAATTGGGACCAAAACAGGAACCATTTGGCTATTAGCTTACAAGTACCAAATCTAGAATGCGCTTTCTAAATCCGCTATTGTTGTTGTGTGTAGAATTTGGAGGATTCCTATGAGAAGGGCTTTTATCAGTCTATTCATCGCGGTTTCCGTGGCCATGATGGGCGTGGGCATCATTGCCCCTATTCTACCGCTATATGCGGAGACTTTCTCAGCTACAGGAGTAAGCATTGGGCTTGTGTTTGCAGCATTTTCTTTGTCGCGGGCTTCCTTGGGTCCTTTCCTGGGTCAACTTTCTGACCGCATAGGAAGAAAGCGAATCCTGCTGGCCGGGCTATTAGGATACACAGTGATCTCCCTGCTTTACGCCACAGCCGATAATCTCTGGCAACTGGGAATTTTTAGACTATTACAGGGAGCTGCATCAGTCATGGTTACCCCTGTAGCGCAGGCCTACATAGGCGACATAACTCCTCATGGGAAAGAAGGTCGTTACATGAATGTGTTTTACTCTGCCATGTTCTTCGGCATGGCTTTGGGCCCCCTTGTTGGGGGAGTATTAAGTCAGGTTTTCTCTTATAGGGCGGCGTTCTACGCTATGAGCGGCTTGAGTTTGCTGGCATCAATATTGATAGCCACGACTGTTCCTACAGATCATGTTCGACCACACGCAAGAGCAGAAAAGAAACGCATATTGCCCCTGAGTAAGGTGATAAAAAACCATGGGGTTAAGGCAATTTGCGTGTATGTTGCTACAAGAGGATTCTGGCGACAAGGCTTTAACACTTTTTTTCCCTTGTTCGCCGCTACCAATACCGGACTAGGAGAGGCAAGCATAGGCTTAGTCCTATCTGTATACCTGATCGGAGGAGGTTTGATGCAGATACCATTTGGTTTTCTCGCAGATCGCTTTCCTCGATTCCCACAGATCATCATAGGAAGCACAATCCCTCCGCTACTGCTTATTGCAGTACCTTTCATAAGTAGGATCGAGGTAATAGCGGTTGTCATGTTTGCTATTGGAGCCTTGTCTGCTTTGTCCCGTGCCTCGATTCTCGCATTCCGTACCGAGCTTGGCCGTACACACGGCATGGGAACGCTAGCCGGCCTTCAAGGATCAGCTTTTGCTGCAGGACAGATGGTGGGGCCTCCGGCTTCGGGGGTGGTCTCTGACTTGCTTGGAGTGAGCGCGGTATTCCCATTTGGTGCTGCAATGGGACTTTTAGGATCGGGGTTTGTGCTCGCATCACTTCGCCGTTGGCGGCATGCGGGATTCGAGGGAATAGGGGCAGGTTTGGACTCCTGATCTATTTGATGTGTAAGCTAAACAATAAGCTTTTCCTTGATTAGACTGTTTTATAGAAACGCTTGACTGAAGGATCTTTCTAGGGCTGCAAACAAGATACTAAAAGGGGAGTGAGCCGCAAGCAATAATGCCTGAACTGCCAGATGTTCAAGGACTCAAGCAATACATGGATGCAACGAGCCTGCACCAAATTATTTGCGATGTTAGCATATACAACAATCGCATACTTAAGGATGTAAACGCATCTACGCTACGAGAACATTTGAAAGACGCTAAGCTCCAATCTACTAGTCGCCATGGCAAGTACCTTTTTGCTTCTCTGTCCAACGGAGGGAATCTTGTATTGCACTTTGGAATGATGGGAAACCTTCTTTATCAAAGCAACCCCGAAGACAAACCCGACCACACGCGGTTTGCCCTCATCTTCGCCAATGGAAGCCAGCTCTCCTTTGTCAATGTTCGCAGGTTGGGACAAGTGGGCTTTTGTGAGGATCGTAAGTCATTCATTCATCAACGCAACCTCGGGCCTGATGCCTTGGATCATGAGCTAAGCAGCAAAAGATTTATCAACAGGTACATAAACTGCCGAGGGATGATTAAACAAGCCCTTATGAACCAGTCGATCGTTGCTGGTATCGGCAACCTATACACAGATGAGATACTGTTTCAAACGGGAATTCATCCAAGGACAAAGGTAAACACTCTCTTGAGAGAAAACACTTGGCACAATATACAAAGCCATGCGAAGGATTCTGAAAACTGCAGCAAGGCGCGGCG
>JAGYNL010000086.1 GCA_018399865.1 Candidatus Bipolaricaulota bacterium
CCATGCTTTCCAGCATATACGTGACCCGCTTCATCACCAACAATCTCTACAGCAAATCCCGCCTCAAGAAAACGATAATAAGGCACCCATAGCTCAAGCTCTTCATATCCATCGTCTACCAGAATCAGTATCGTATCCATCAAGCCCTCCTTCGTTTATACGTACTTGATAAGCCTTCCCAGGAAAAGAAAGCCCCATGAAGCATCCTCCTTCCCCAAAACCCAATAAGGCTTTCCTGCTTTGGTTGTTAACAGATGCATCCCTTGCTAGGATATCAGATACACTTAAGGGTAGACAATTAGTAAAGCCAGGATCTGCGGTCTGAAAACACGTCACTACTGCAACTGTTGGTTTTGGTGCTAGTATAGGGGGTATCACATGAATGCAGTGTTTCTTGTCATGATGATTGCGATCGCCGGTGGAGCAGCTATTAGTTTTCAATCGCTATTTTCGGGCGTCATCGGCGAGAAACTAGGTATCATAGAAAGCATCTTCATTGTACATCTAGTTGGGTTGCTGCTGGCCACTGTTCTTCTTCTAGCCGTGGGTGGGGGCAATGTAGCCTCATGGCGGAGCCTTCCCTGGTACACCCTTTGTGCCGGATTCCTAGGTGTTGTGATCATTGGTTCCATAAGCTACGTAGTACCCCGTCTTGGGCTGGCAACCACGCTTACCATCACCATATCTATTCAGCTTATTCTCGGTGCTATTATTGACCACTTCGGGCTTTTACAAGCCGCACATCATACGCTAGATCTCTCCCGAATAGCGGGAATACTTATCCTTCTTGTTGGCACATGGCTTGTAGTGCGCTAACAATACGCGACCACTTACATCAAAGGCTTGCCTAGCACTACGCAAGGCTTTTCCAATTTCGGGAAACACAGTCTAGTTGCCACTTTACACGAAATTGAGTCGCCTGACTTCTTGCCCATCCCTTACAAGATGGATACGATCTTCGCCATGCTGGGAACGATCATAAACATAGGAACAATTATCATAGGCAGCCTAATTGGTATGGCTAGTGGTGCACGAATTCCCAAATCGATTAATAGAATCGCCACATCAGCCATAGGCCTAGTGACACTGGTTGTAGGAGTAGAGCTAGCACTAAAGACAAGCAATGTACTGATTCTACTTATCTCGCTTGTAGTGGGAGGAGTTATCGGAACGGTAATAGGTATAGAAGATCGCCTCTCTTCCCTTAGCCAGCGCTTACAAGAACGTTTTCCACGGCTAGGAGCTCACGGTTCAATCCCCCAAGGATTTGTGAGCGCAAGCCTTCTTTTTTGTGTCGGCCCGATGGCCATTCTTGGTGCATTACGCGATGGTCTGTATGGCGACTGGCATTTACTGGGTCTGAAATCAGTTATGGATGGAATTTCATCGATCATCCTTGTCGCCGGACTTGGCCCAGGTGTGATTCTGTCGGTATTCATAGTCCTCCTTTACCAAGGAGGAATAAGCTTGGTTGCAAACTTGTTCACATCGTCTGTAAGCGCAAATGCTTTGTCACAGTCCCCTGTATTACTAGAGCTTGACGCTGTAGGAGGAGTAGTCTTGATTGTGTTATCTTTGAAGTTACTTGAGCTAAGTGACTTACGGGCAGGCAACTTCTTGCCAGCGCTTGCTGTAGCGCCCCTATTAGTGATCCTTGTCAACCTGGTGATTGGTTAGGGATTTGATGTCTATTCAAAAAATACTTGAACAGCTAAAGGCGCTTCATGACCGCTACGATCGAAGACTGTGGACACTCTTCGCGGTTCGGCTAATCGTCTCGATCGGCTTTGGCGCAGGTATGCCCTTTGTGAGTCTTTACCTATACCGAGAATTAGGGATTTCCATGAAGGTCGTAGGAACAATCATGCTTATTTCCGCACTGATAAGCGCAGTTGGTCGCATTGCAGGAGGGGAGCTTGCTGACCGTATTGGGCGTAAGCCTCTCATTGCAGCCACTCTAGGAGTGCGCGCTCTGTTTTTCTTTTCTATGTCTTACACTATCTATATCCGTGCTTCCTATCTTGCCATTGCTCTTGTATACCTGCTAGTAAGACTTCTCGGGGCACTCATGAAACCAGGGATCGATGCCATGGTAGCAGATGTCGTACCAGAAAAGCAGCGCGTGGAAGCTTTCGGCATTATACGCATTGGGGCAAACGCCGGCTGGGCAATTGGGCCTGCCATAGGCGGGTTCTTGATGGTTATCTCCTACTGGTCATTATTCCTAGTTACCGGCGCCGCCAGCCTGATAGGGATGATTCTTGTCATTCTCTTCATTGAAGAATCAAGGCACAAGAAACCAGCGGAGAAGTTCATACTATCAAAGGTCCTGGATGTTGGACGTGACAGAAGGTTTCTTATATTCTGCGGCTTAAGTTTCCTACTGTTCCTAGTTATGGGCCAATTCGCCAGTACACTTTCTGTTTTCTCAACCGAGTTCATCGGGATAACTGACGTGCAATTAGGCCTCGTCTACACATTGAATGGGATAATCGTGGTGCTATTCCAGTGGCCAGCCGCTCTGCTTGCTTCAAAGATCGGCCCACGCCTTGCACTCAGCCTGGGCGCTATCCTGTTCGCAGTTGGCTACTTCTCGGTCAGTCTTGCTCAATCTTTCTACTTCCTACTAGGCTCCATGGCAGTTATCACTTCGGGAGAGGTGATCTTCTCACCAAGCGCCACAACCGCAGTGGCAAACAGCGCGCAGAACAGAAAGATGGGTCGCTATATGGGTTTCTTCGGTCTTAGTGAGGCCCTTGGTTGGTCAGCCGGGCCCTTCGTGGGTGGCTGGCTACTAGACTACCTAGCCGCAACGCCACTTCTCCTCTGGGGTGCTATCGGAGCAATCGCTGCCCTTGCCGCAGCGGGCTTCTATTTCACAAGTAGGACTAACAGTGAAACAGCTAACCTAATCTCTCCCCTCTAATCCTTAATCCGTTACTTATCACTCTTGAGCTCTGTTCTTTCCTCTGCGTCTCTGCGCCTGCCTGTCCTTCGGACACAGACAGACCCCTGCGGGATTGATTTTACCAAAACCTCAACGTTGCACACCCCCAGTGAAATAGAATTTCACGGGGCGAGCAGGTGCAACCCTACATACAAACTGGTTTATGCTGTTGTAGCGTGTGGTGTAGTGTGGTAGCTCGCCCACCACGTTAAGATTTGCCGTACGAAAACCCAACGTTGGAGACGAGCTCCAACGCTACATAAAAAGGGCTTTGTCGTTGTAGCGTGCGTACCTCGCCTGCCTGTGCGCCCGCCTGCGCGCAACGCGCGGGCAGTTGCCCGCACGCAGACA
>JAGYNL010000087.1 GCA_018399865.1 Candidatus Bipolaricaulota bacterium
TCCTCTATCTTACGCCGCAAGCGGCGGGGAATGAAACCCTCACGGATTCAAGTAGAGGCCTTGCTCGAAGAAAAGAAGGTAATTAATCGTGACATTGAGTCGTTCAACTACGCCATTCTCGTCTCATTGGTCAGCGGTCTTGAGGATGGTGGGCACAGCTATGATGTTATTGAGCTCTACGACATCGGTTTCGATCCCTGTTTTAAGTTGCCTGATCTTGCCCAGTTCACCGGGGGTCAGATGCCAGAAGATGTACTTTAGCAGCAGAAGAGAGTGGTTGATACCGAGCCAATGGTCTTTGTATGCTCTATAGGGACTTGGCATTACCCAGCCGTCCTGAAAGGCTGGACGGACAGGGATTCTCAAATGGGTTTGCCTATGAGATGGATGAAAACGGCGCACAAGGGCTGCTCAAGCATAAGAAGCTGCTCCTTACAACCGCGACCATGGGTTCGGAACAAATCTATAAACAATCTGGTGTTGCGGATGCGATGAGAACGCTAGATCAATTCTGCTGGGGATTTGTTGGCATTCGAGATGTTAAGGACATGTTCCTGTACGAGGCGGCAACTGATCCTGAAGCTCGCAAGAAACACTTAGAGAGTGCATACATTGCGGGAAAAGAGTTTTGAAGGAAAAGAGAGCACAGATGGGCTAAACTCCTCTGCTTACTGTTTCATTCAGATTTGTTGCTATTGAAAAGCCTGGAAGACAAAGCTCAGTGTCTACTCCTTTCCAGCTTAAAGCTTTGTGCAATTGGCAAGAAACTAGAAGCCGGCTACTGGGCTTGTTTCTGTTGGTTATGTATGATGGGTACCTGTAAAGATGCTTCCGTACCGCTACTGACAGTGCTAACGCATCATTCAAGATGTCGCTTAGATCGTACTTTGACAATGGTACGGAAGCTTTCTATGCAGCTGATATGAGCAGCCGTGTATTCGAGTAGTGTTATGTTCTATGTTCCCTGGTGATAGATCTCCAACCGCATATCTTCGCAATCCTTGCGTTTTGCTGCTACTTCCCAGTCAAAAGTTGCACTTGAATCTCCCCCTTGAAGCTCTTTGACGGTGAAACTGGAACCTGTCTTCTCTGCAATGAAGACACCATTGCAATCTGAGGTAAGGGTTACCTGTACAAGCATGGGGTTTTCTTCATTTATGGTAACCAACTCCAGGAACACTGGGTCGAGATTGACGGTTGCCTGACCGTCTGTAAGCTGGCATTGGCCTCGATCAAAGAAACGTACATCTGTTGATTCATCCGCATATGTGGTTCTCACTCCGTAGTTTGCTGTTTCCACCACAGCGTTCTTCGTTCCATCAACATTGAGATCACCACGGAAGAATGCATCGCCAGTTGTGTGATCCAAACCAAATTGAGGCTTGAATGCTCCCATGCCGGCTGATTTCATGCCCATTATTTCATCCGGATTGATAAGAAACATGGATTCCGGGCCTTCCATCATGAGCGAGTCGCCGTCAATTACAAGTTGACCACCACTAACCTTCAGAGTTAGCTTGCCGCTGTTGGAATTTAGGTTATACGTCTGATTACCAGCTGCGTCTGTGCCTGTAATCTGCGCTTCACTGATCGTGGTGGTTGATTCACCCTCCTTGCCTACAGTATGGCTTCCTATCTGGGAGGAGTTGCCATCTGTATCAGATCCAGAAATCTTCTTTCCTGCTGAGTTGTATACCTCTATTTTTCCCGTAGCCGGGTCAAAAACCTCTTTTCTGATCAAGTCTCCGTGGTCGCTGAAGTATTCCTTGAAGATCCGTGACGCTAGCTCCAATTCCTGATATTCACTATATCTTAGAGTTCCGTTCTCATCATAGTAACGTGAACCTGTTGCGTCGTGCTCCCAATGTCCCTTATCTGTTGCAGTTGCCACCAGCATCAATGCTACTGCCAAAACCATCAAACCTACCACAACTACCATTGCCTTCTTGGCTGTACTTGTCATCTGCTACCTCCTTTCTTGATTACTCTGTGGCTAGAAGGCTATTTATACTATCTCTTCAATGCAAATTCGGGAGCATAATGAGTCAATAATAATGTTATTTTGTAGCTAGTATATGGTGTTAAGGCGATGCTTATGAGTTACCAGGTATTGGGTGTCAATGACAAGCCAATTGAGTACAAGTATCGGAAATATGTTGCTGCCTATATCATCTAGGCTTTGGCCCTTATCACATCGCAGTACGATGTGCAAATCAACCATGTAGACTACATCTCCACTAATCGCTCATGCGGATGGGATGATTACTAAATGGTAACCGGGAACAATAGATGACTGGCTGTAGCGAGAGTTTAGAATGACCAATATGCTAGCAAAGATCGTAGGTTAAAGAACAAATTAGGAAAATAGTCTTCTATATGGCGCGAGCGGCAACTGCTCCTGATTTCATCTCCAGGTTCTTGCCATTCATTCAGATGTTCAATATCCTTCCCGGCATGCACACATCTTCTGCAGATACTACGACTACTGGATCAGCGAACTTGC
>JAGYNL010000088.1 GCA_018399865.1 Candidatus Bipolaricaulota bacterium
ACAAGTTCCTCGATAGGATGCAGAATATAAAGCAAATTGACAGCGCGGAGGCCGCCCTTATGCGGGGCGCCCTACCTGCGCGCCCGGAGGTGTGGGTTTTAAGCTATGCTTAGCGTATCAGAACGTACTAAGGAACTGAAGGGTTCGCCCATTAGGCGTTTAGTCCCCTTGGCTGATGCAGCAAGAAAAAGGGGAATCGAGGTCTACCACTTGAACATCGGCCAGCCAGACATCCCTACACCGCGCTCGTTTATGGATGGAATTCGCAACGCAAATGTGGAAGTCCTTTCCTACGCACCATCGCGGGGAATCCCTGTTGCGATAGATGCCCTGGTCGAATTCTACGCTGGAATAGGTATCAACGTAACCCAGGATGAGCTGCGCATTACCATAGGCGGGAGTGAAGCATTTGCGTTTGCCTTACAATCAACGTGTAACCCAGGTGATGAAGTACTCATTCCTGAGCCTTTCTATCCCAACTACTATGGGCACGCCTTAATGAACGGAATAGAAGTCATCCCTATAACCACCAAGATCGATACCGGATTTCACCTTCCCCCTATGGAGGAAATAGAGACTCTTATCACACCACGTACAAAAGCGATCCTCTTTTCTACCCCCTCTAACCCCAGTGGGGTCGCTTACACACGGGAGGAAATGCAAGCCGTAGCTAATCTTGCTCTTAAGCACGATCTATATGTCATCTCCGATGAGCCATACCGAGAACTGATGTACGATGGTGAAGCAGTCGGAATTCTCGAATTCCCTGAGCTAAGAGAGCATGCAATACTCGTCGACTCAATCTCTAAACGCCTTTCAGCATGTGGGGCACGGATAGGAACAGTGATCACGCGAAATCGCGAACTTATGAAGTCAATCGACAAGCTATGCATGATCCGTCTTTCAGCTCCAACATTCGAACAGCTTGGATTAGCTGCCTTCCTCAAAGACCCTGACCACAAAAAGGATATAGCTGCTATGAACGCAAAGTTTCACTCTCGCCGTGATACCCTTTACCAAGCTCTACAGAGCATTCCCGGAGGGATCAGCAGAAAACCGGAAGGTGCCTTCTACGTTTTCGCCAAGTTTCCGCAACTGGATGACTCCGAGGAGTTTGTCAAGTTCATGCTTAACGATTTTAACCTGGATGGCGAGACAACCATGGTAGCCCCTGGGGCCGGCTTTTATGCCACCCCGGGAATGGGAAACAACGAGGTACGTATTGCCTATGTACTGGAGGAACACAAGCTGGTGCGTGCGGTGGAGGTCCTTAAGGCAGGACTGGAAGCCTACGTGGATCAACGCCAAGGCGTGACCACAGCTACAGGATGAAAGAACGACTGGACAAAGTAGTCAAGGATAGACGACTCATTCGTAGCAGATCACGCGCTCAGAGGATGATCATCTCTGGTCACGTTCAAGTTGACGGCAAGGTGGTACTGAAGCCAGGACGACCAACTGATACCCAAGCAAAAATCGAGGTAGTGTCTGGTCAACAATTTGTGAGCCGTGGCGGAGAGAAGCTCGCCGCGGCTCTCCATGTGTTCGACGTCGATCCAAGTGGTCTGGTTTGCCTTGATATCGGAAGTTCTACAGGCGGGTTTATTGACTGTTTGCTGAAAAATGGAGCTTTACGCGTCCACGGCGTAGATGTAGGCCACGACCAAATAGACCCCCTTCTTCGCGTAAATCGGAGAGTCTTCATTCACGAAGGGATAAATGCCCGTTATCTTGAGCCACAAGACATCGGAGAGCCAATTGACCTAGCGACCATTGACGTCTCATTCATCTCCTTGAAGCTTATCCTACCGCCTCTGGCTGATATCATGGCTGGCAGAGGAGAAATGATCGGCCTTGTCAAGCCACAATTCGAAGTGGGAAAAGACCGCTTACCAAACAACGGCGTGGTCAAGAACATAGATGATCATAAAACAGTGCTGCAAGAGATCTACGAATTTGTGGAGAATCAAACGCAGTGGAGGGTTATTGCGAACATACCTTCACCCATCCGCGGTCAGAAAGGTAATACCGAGTTTCTAGTTCACATACGCAGTAAATTCCCGCTAACAAAATAAAACCAATCACTTTGAGCTTGGCTTCAGCTTGGTGAGCGTTCCGTCTTCCATTTTCCTGTTGGTCATTTCCCGCAGGCGAAACTTCTGAATCTTGCCCGATTGAGTCATGGGGAATTCATCAACAACCTGCACGTATCTTGGAACCTTGAAGTTGGCCATTTCCGAGGCACAATAGTCAACGATCTCTTGCGGATCAATAACCGCCCCTTCCCTGGGAATGATGAAAGCAACACCTACTTCTCCCATTACATCATCGCAAGTACCAACAACAGAAACATTCTGTACTTTGGCATGAGTGAACAAAAACTCTTCAATCTCAGCTGGGTAGACGTTGAATCCTCCCGTAATAATCATGTCTTTCTTCCGCCCAACAATCCTTACATAGCCTCTTTCATCAATTGTTGCTAGGTCGCCAGAGTACAGCCATCCTTCCGAGTCGGTGACTTGAGCTGTTTTGTCAGGCATCTTATAGTAACCCATCATGACATTGTAGCCTTTACAGGCTAGTTCCCCCATCTCACCAACGGGTACTGGTTCGTGATTATCATCTACGATCTTCACCTTTATCCCTGGTAAGGCTCGCCCAACTGTCTCTACCCGCAGGTCAATAGAGTCGTCAAAGCGGGTCATGGTAATAACAGGCGATGCTTCAGTAAGCCCATAAGCAAT
>JAGYNL010000089.1 GCA_018399865.1 Candidatus Bipolaricaulota bacterium
CCTGCTTGCCCCGTGAAATCATTCTGTTTTTCATATTTCATGGGGCCTGCCGCGTGAAGTGATTTTGTCTTGTGATATTTCATAGGGTCCATCATCTCTAAAATTCAATGGTAGACCCCGACACATTGATGCACCTCGAGATCATTACCAGGCTAAGCCGTTACACATCTGTCAGAATGCTGTCGACTGGTTTGGCTGTTGATGAACTGTCCACCCTGTAGAGTATTTATTCCCAGGCAGCTTCCGAAAAAGGATGCCTCACAACCTGGAAAGTAGTTATTTGCCCGCTAATTGACGGATTTAAGGGACCCCAGCACAATTAGACCAGTCACCCCGTACGAAAAACACCAGAAACGAAGACGTGCCCCCTCTATTCGCAGAACTACCTTAGACCTTTAGTATCTATCATACAAGTTGAAAGGATAGATACCTCTAGTTCAAGACCAATCTCTCAGCCCACATCGCTACAAATTAGAACTAATCAATCACCGGCTTCTGCGTCGGAGCATAATTGTTCGAGAAGGCTCCTCGCTTCTACACCTACCGGGGTGTTCTCTTCCATCTTCATAATGGTGGTTAGCTTGCTACGCATCGTCCCTACATCAATCTCCACTCCGTATTCTTGTTGCTTCAGTAAAACGGCAATTGCGCGCACGCTTGTCTCTGTATCACGAGTCTCTGCAATTGCTTCAGCTTGTGTGGCAATGTCCTGCGGCCGAAACTCTGCACCGCAGAACATACAAACACGAGCTGCTAGTTTGATTGTTTCACCACATCTGGGACATTGCTTGGTAAGAGCGTGTGCGGTTTCTGCCGATTTCCCCTTCATCGGAAGCCCTGCAGCGGCTATTACCCCCACTAGACTGAAGAAAAACCCAGCGAGGAACCAGTTGCCTTGCGAATACCCCTTGCGCTCGGCTACAACTGAAGCAAAGATCCCAAAGACCACGCCTTGTACGAAAAGTGATACGACAATGACAAGATATATCTTGATCTGCATTCGAGCTGTAACCTCCTTTCACTTTCTCGAGGTAATAGTCACTCCGTAATTCGAGTGACACAAACTCTCTTTCACGATGGTCCTTGAGAAATGATGGTATGCGTTCACAAGATTTCCCAGCCTAACTGAGGATTGTGGTCGGAACCCCTTACTTCATGTCGCCATTTTATTCAGGGTTGTTTGAATTATGGCCGGACCAATAATAGGAAGCAAAAAGAGCATGAGAAAAGCGACACCTGCGCTCATTTCTCTGTGGGTTACTTCTTCAACACCCTCAGCAAACTTCCAGTACCACCATATATTCACCAGCGGAATTACAAGGAGCCAGGCTGTAGGAATATCAGCTCCATTGCGGTTCATCTCTGTTTTTGTTACTACCAGCCAGTAGAGCGAGTATATGCCAAATGTGATAAATGGGAGCAGGAAGATCGCTAACGGTGACCTTTCTTTCATTTTAATTCCTCCTTGCGTAAATACTGTCATCCCTACCTTAACGATCATACTAACCTGGTTGGCATGTTTTGCCAAGTATTCTTCCCCAATGGACTTAGCATAGATAGGAAGGTATGACCGGTAGCGCTGAGGCTGGCCGATATAGAGCCAAGGAGGGCACCGTTAATTCGAGCAACGCAAACCCTGTTTCAGGATGGTTTCTCCTGTCTGCTGCCTGGCTGTCATTCGAATGTAGATTGGCGCGCACAGGCAGGGAGGAATCATGGTATGCGTCCCCGGAATTTCCCGTGACGAAATCCTAAGAACGAAGCTTTGACCCCAAAGGTTCCCTGATATTCTACTTGACAAAGGCCCGCCTGCCGCGTGAGATGATTTCGTCTTGTGATATTTCATAGGGGCTGTCATCTCTAGAATCCAATGGTAGACCCCGCTACACTCTGGGTGCGTCCTTCGCCCAAGAAAACGCCGTGCCAAACACGCGAATTAAGTACTATGTCCCCGGAATTCCGCCGGTGACTTCACGGTTATCAGATCGAGCTTCATGTGATTGGGTAGCGATTGATCTCAGGCTGTCATGCACGAGGCTCCCCTCTAGGGTACGTCACGGAGACACCTTGCACGAACGGTGTCAAGCACGAAGAGCGACCTGAGGCTGTTGTCTCTGGTTCCATAGTCCGTGTCTCTGCCATGCAACACGCCATGGCGAGAGAGGAACCCGTTAGGGTATTGGATCCTGAGCTGATCGAGATCGCTTGAGGACCTAACCCGCTCTGTTACCTGCTTGCACATGCTAGTCGAGAATCCACGGAGAGCCGACGCGAACATCAGTTCGTTCAGAGGAAGCATGCCGATGAACTCCTCAACAGATGCGATGTCCCACTCGTCTTTCGTGAAAAGGTAGGCAGCATTCACAATACCATGCGTCTCCAACATGTCAAGATAGGCACCCTCTGCCTGCGCCAGGATGACAGGAATACTCAGGGCGTAATAGCCCTGCGTGTGTGCAGCGTAAGCCTCCCGAAGCAGATTCTCTCGCTTCTCGAAGCCCCTTTGAGAGCACGTTGCATCAATAATCTGCTGAGCCAGATCCTCATCACAGTAGGCCAGCAACTGGGTGATCGCGCCATCTACGTTGCCGTCGGTTACAGCAGCGCGATGCAACACCCTCACTCGATCTTCAGAAAGAAGTACCGGTACAAACCATGCTCGATCCGCCAAAGCATAATTCAGTTCCTCGATCTGTTTGGCCAGCAACGCCTTCCCCGCAAGCTGCATGATCGCGTCAATGTGCACCGACACTTCCTGCTCGACTGCCTTACGGAGAGCAAGGGCTTGCTCGCCTAACGACGCTGCGGCCGGCTGAATCGCTTGGAAGAACTGCTTGGCAAATGCTTCTGCTATTCCCCGCACTGCCTCCCAATCCTTCGGCGAAGCCATGATTATCATCTCCTCCTTACGTCTCTTTGATTATCGGATATCAGCATCAGTATACACACTTACGCCCCATGCGCAACTCAGCTTCTTAACAAGAGAACAGCCACATAGCTCCCCGCGCAGCATCCGCATGCCGTTCCCGCGTTTCTCCCACGTCCTCCGCTATTGGAATCAGGCTAGGTTTCAGGTAGAATCGGGTTGGATCCCATTCAGCGGTCGGTGGTGAGTGCACGTGGGCGGCATTTTCCTGATTCGGAGTGACAATGAACTCGTCGAGATGAGCGAGAAGGCTTACTACTCTGTAGTGAGGGTCAGAGCTTTATTTTAGACTCCCAACAGCCTGTTTCTTGGCGATCGCGCTGATCATGGAGAAGTGAAGCCCAACATAGTCCCAAATCTCCTGAAGCTTGTAGTCATTAAGATGAACGACCTCGTGGATATGGGCATCACGTTCCAACTTATGAGTTACGTCTTGCAAGATTTCCTGCCGTGCATTCCCGCGTGAGGTGATGTGGCAAACGGCTCCCTCAAACTGGATGCGTGGCAGCCGGGCAATAATACGCCATTCTAGAAGATCTGTCATCTCAAAATTCAATGGTAGCCCCCCCTGCACATGGTATGCGTTCCCGGAATTCACTGCGGTGTTCATTTGCAAGACGGATCCACGCGCACGCTCTTTGTCCCTCGATTTCCTTTACATCTCATGTGAGTATGGCCAAGGTTCCGCATGTATCAGCGCGGATGCACCTTTGGGAAGTCAAACACCAGGCATTGAGCCAGTTCGAACCCTCCGCGGAATACCACTGTGACGGGAAAATGGTGTTCTCCCAGGATTGATGCCAGGAAGTTTTCATATTGCCCTCGGTGGGATGTAATGGCTGTCTCATGCTGGGGGTGACAAGCAACGTCGATCCATGCCCGGCACAACGCGCCATCGAGTGCAGCAAGCGCCTTATGAATCTTCTGCATTTGCTCCGTGATCGACCTTGCCAGCAGTCCGCGATTGGTATCTGGCTTACCCCACCACGTATCCATGTCTGTTCCGATGCTTATGTAGGAAGGATCTGCGCGTTTGAAAACTAGGACCACGCTACTCATTGTCGCTGACTCCAGCTCATGCCCGACTGCATCGAGTCTCAGCTGCAGCTCATTCCGGTTTCCACTGAGTTCTACCAAAAGCTTCCCTACAGGTCGCCCCTTGCTGTCTGTGTATGCTCTCTGTTCCCTGCGATGTCTCTTCCAGGTACACCCAGCTTCCATCTCATCGAAGTCCGCGAGCCAGTGCTCTAGCTCGTCCTCAACGAAACTCATGAGATGCCTCATGAAGCGATAGTCAGGATGGAGGAGCTCCTTTATTCCGACGTGATGCCATCCCCGAAGCGCCTCGTACTCCTTTACGAGTGCAAGACCTTCAAACAAGCTCCGCAACCGTTCATAGTTGTAGTCGGGGGTAAAAATGGACTTGACAGATACGAGAACACCATTGGCTATCCAATCACCACGCACCGTGGTCTTCCTAATGGTCTTGGCTTCTGTCGCCAGAAGCGTGTACGCTACCCACTCAGCGAAGAAGGAGTTTACTTGGCGAGAGTGCTCAGTGATTGAGAAACTAGATAGGAAGAGATCATGTATTAGGATGGAGAACGTCTCTTGTCCCATCCTTGACACCATCCGCTCAATCCTCTCCTCAAGGGATTCCAGGTCAAACTCGAACAGAGATCTTATCCAGGGAACCTGGAGTGGAGTGTGATCTCGATCGTGCTCTACGAGAGACCTCAGGTAATCCCCCAGGAATCGGGCTGTCAGTAGGCAGCCCCGGAGTCCATCCCTGTAGAACTCCCATTTATGCTGATCTTCAGTGCTTATGAGTCTCTCGGGTAACCCTCGGACGTATGCCATTCGTGCAGTGCCTCCTGTGTTTCTGTCCCGCCGTGCCCCAACTTGCAGCGCAAATTATTACAGGCAGTGTAGACGTTTCTAGATCCGAGAGCCGAGTTGACAACCCTCAACAGAGGTTCTCTGTCACCACACTAGACACGACTCCTCCGAACGGAAGAGGATTTGTAGGACTTTGAGCCACAGTCCAGCTGCATATCCCTGTCCTCCCGGACTCAAATTGCTTGGAACACGATAGGTGGCGCAGAGATCACCGACTTAGTCACGTGTCGCCTCCTCAACAATCCAAATTTCCTCATCTGTCAGACCGTAGAGCTTCTAGACAAGTTGGTCGATTTACCTGTCGGTTGCGTTGGTCTGACCCTGGTACGTCGCAATGCTTACATCAGCATCGAAGGTAGAAAAGGCACCAAGGGCACCATCAACGGAACGAATCCAGAAGAGAGAGTACCTGAACAAAACCATGGGCGACCACTTTACATCTGCAGTCAGGCAACCACTAAATACCAACACTCCGGAGACCGGAAATACGGCAAGGCAATCTCGGCCACCTAGTTCATTGTCATTACCGCTACCCATCATACAGATGGCGCTTTTCTCCCTCAGAGCTCTCCCCTGTCAGAGCCCCTTACAGAGCAGGGGTGCAGGCGTGAACCTCGATACTGGCATGGTCCACGTAGGGCCATACTGCCGATATTGGACACTCGATCTGAAATTCCCATTCCTCTTCCGGAAGCACACCA
>JAGYNL010000090.1 GCA_018399865.1 Candidatus Bipolaricaulota bacterium
TGCCCTTACTGCGCTTGTATGATACACACTCTATTCACTTGTCAATGACCACTTAACGCTCAAAGAGCGCAAACAAAAAGTCTACTACTCTCCACACCGTATGTCAAGCTGATTTTTGGAGGGATTCGACAACAAAACTTTACCCTAGAGTATGGACCTTGTCAAGCAATTCTCTAAGAGGCTCTTCGCTGTTTCCAATCGGTGACAAAGATCCTAAATTGTAACTGAGAAAACACTTTCTCTCGCCCGCTCGCTTGAGACACGCAGTCCACTAAGAAACGCTTCCCTTACGTTCTTCGGTTAATCGTATGCTAATTCTTTTCTACCCCTCCCTGTGCCTCCGTGGGATTTATTTGTACCTGAACATTGCATACTAAGTAAAACACTATATCAAAAAGACCGTTGGAGGACTTATTGCCGTTGTAACGTGCGCAGCTGGCCCACTACGTTGGATGTGCCTGCCAAGTTTATGATTTCGGACAAAAAGGGGACAGGCAACTTTTCTGCAAGTAGGTACAGGCATGGCCTTGCGCTGCCAGGCCGAGCCAGTCCCCTTTCAAACGCGCGATTCGTTCTGAAAGAAAAACGCAACGTCGCAGATGAACTACGACGCTACACAAGAATGGTTTTTTTGCTGTTGTAGCGTGAGCAGCTCGCCTGCCACGTTACGTTCTTGGTTTTGTGATTTCCTCATAGAATAGCAACGTTCAAGACCGCCAGTGAAATACACGAAACAGTGGCTATTTCACAGGGCAGGCAAGGTGCAAGCCTACATCAAAAAACCAACGTCGGAGACAGGCTCCGACGCTACACCAAATCAGCCTTTCGTTGTAGCGTGCGCAGCTTGCCTGCCACGTTCGTTTTTGGCAACCAACACTAATCCTTACCCCATAATCCTTAATCCTAAACCATCTAACCATTATTCAGAGAAGTGCAGAACGTGATAGATTTCAATCCTGGCCGATGGGTCATTCCGCCAGCAGTCAGCAGAGGCTCCTTGCTTCTGACACAGAGAAGACAGAAACTGTATCGCATCTGGAAGATCCTCCCACACTTGCGGCAGATAAGTCGAGCTCCCTTGGCTCGTCGTAAGTATCACTCCATCCTCACCGGGGACAAGCTTCGAGACAAGATCCTCTGGGCTAGAGAACTCAAGCAATGAAGGACGATCAAGCACACTTATCTCTATCTTTATGTCATCTACCTCTGATAGGGAAACCCGCGGAAAGCGGGGGTCAGCGGTAGCTGCAAGAACAACATTTCGCAGAACGTTCTTATACATTGCCTCATGCGCGTTGAAAGAATCCAGTATACAACCCCTCAACAGCCCCTTCTTGGTCAAGGTAACAAAACAAGCAGCCTCACGTTTCAGCGCCGCAGGAATATCAGCTTTATCTTTGTCGGTTACTTGCGCACCACTTAAAAACTCACGCAACCTGGTCCGCGCCATCTCCAGTAGCATTCTCTGTTCACCGGTTCTCAAGCCCTTTTCTTGTTCTTTATTCATCATACTCACCACCGTTATGCTAGCAGCAACCACAAGCACCACTGCTAGCCACCACTTGGCAGAATCACTCATCTTTCCTCCGTCAATTTCTACAGTAGCAGCAGGTTACACTTCCGTCAACCCTGGCTAACATAAACCTTAAGATCTATACTACTATGCGCACAGTCGGCCTACACAATTGAAAAAGGAGAAATAATGGGAAAGACAATCGTGGATATGTTTTGTGACTTCGTCAGAATCGACAGTGAATCAGGAAATGAAGCCCCTTTCATTGAATACTTGAAAGGCCTTTTCGAAGACGAGCTACAAGCTGAGTGTGTACTGGATGATTACGGCAATCTTATCGCCCATCTTCCCGCCAAGGATTCTTCAAGCGTGGAGCCGCTCCTTCTAGCAGCACATGCTGACACGGTAAAACCAGGAATTGGCATCCAGCCTGTAGTTGAAAACGGGGTGATCCGTTCCGCCGGAGAGACAATACTAGGAGCAGATGATAAGGCTGGAGTTGCCGAGATATTTGAAGCTGTAAGAACCGCTGCCAAGCACCCTCCACTCGACATAGTCATCACACGTGGAGAGGAAGTAGGCCTCCTGGGGGCAAAGAATTTAGATACTTCTCTGGTGCAGGCAAAGATGGGTTTTGTAGTAGACGGAGAGGAAGCCGACAAAGTAATAATAGGCGGCCCAACGCACATTTCACTTGACATCAAGATAATCGGAAAATCCGCCCATGCCGGAATGGAGCCCGAGAAAGGAATCTCTGCAATCCAAGTAGCATCGGCAGCAATTAGCAAAATGCCACTTGGAAGGATCGACAAAGAAACAACGGCCAACGTAGGGACAATCCACGGTGGAATGATCAGAAACG
>JAGYNL010000091.1 GCA_018399865.1 Candidatus Bipolaricaulota bacterium
TCAAAATCCCGTGGCCCTCGGGTCGTGTGGGTTCGACTCCCACCTCTGGCAGAAGATTAACTCATCAATTTTTTTGTACAACAGCGCCCTTGATAGGTTTCGCGGGCAGATTGGAACAATCTGCTACAAGCACTTAGATAGAAGCCTGCGTTGGCCGTTGGCGTTCGATACCATCCCCTAAATCACCTCGTGCTCAGTGCGGGCAATAATCTCATCCTGTAGAGCTCTGCTCAAATCGCAGAAATAATCTGAATACCCAGCCACACGCACTATGAGATCGCGGTAACTATCCGGATCCAACTGCGCAGCGTGAAGGGTCTCGGCATCTACAACGTTGTACTGCACATGATGCCCATCAAGAGCGAAGTAAGTACGTAGAAGCTTTACAAATTTTTTCATCCCATCAGTCTCAGACAATAGCTTGGGACTAAGCTTCTGGTTTAGCAAAGTACCACCTGTCCTGACGTGATCCATTTTGGCTGCTGAAAGCAAGGCCGCCGTAGGCCCGTGCCTGTCAGCGCCCTGTACGGGTGATATACCTTCAGACAGTGGAGTGCGCGCCTTACGGCCATCCACGCTGGCTCCAGTGACCGACCCGAAATATATATGTACGGTTGTTGGAAGCAGGTTGATTCTGTATTCTCCACCCCTCGTATTGGGACGCCCATCAATGGCAGAGAAATATGCTTCAAAAACCTCCTGCATCACGTCGTCAGCGTAATCATCGTCATTTCCATACTTAGGGGTGCTGTTAACAAGGAGATTACGGAGTGATTCACAACCCGCAAAATCTCCTGCTATTGCAGCAAGTAACTCATCCATACTGACAGTCTTGTGATCAAATACGTTGTATTTTAGGGAAGTCATCGCATCGGCCATTGTGCCTAATCCAACGCCCTGGATGTAAGTCGAGTTATACCGCGGGCCTCCCCCGTTGTAGTCAGCGCCGTTCTTGATACAGTCGTCTATAAGCACAGATAGAAATGGTGCTGGCATATGCTTTGCATAAAGCCTCTCGATAATATTGCTTCCCTGAATCTTCACATTAATGAAGTATTCAAGTTGCCTTTTGTAGGCAGCAAAAAGCTCTTCAAACGATGCAAAATCGCGCGGATCACCTGTCTCAATGCCAACCTTCTTCCCAGATAATGGATCGGTACCGTTATTCAGCATCATCTCTAGAACCTTTGGCATGTTGAAGTAACCTGTAAGTATATAGGCTTCCTTACCATAGGCTCCTGTCTCTACACATCCGCTAGATCCGCCACAACGCGCATCCTCTACAGATTTTCCCTGACGAATGAGCTCCTGAACAATGGCATCAGCGTTAAAGATAGACGGCTGTCCAAACCCTGTGCGGATTACTTCTCCCGCCCGCATGAGAAAGCGGTCGGGATTCTTCTTGGACACCTGAACACGAGCATTTGGCTGAATTAACCGCATTTCTTCAACTACGTCCAGAATAAGATAACTAAGTTCGTTTACAGCATCTTTCCCATTCCGCGTCAATCCGCCTGGATCAACGGTAACAAAGTCTGTGTAAGTAGCACTCTCTTCTGCTGTTACCCCAACCTTAGGCGGTGCCGGCTGATTGTGGAATTTTATCCATAAAGCCTGCAAAAGCTCCTCCGCCTTAGCCCGGTCAAGACTTCCGTTTTTTATTCCTTCCTGGTAGAAAGGCCAGAGGTGCTGATCGAGTCTGCCTGGACTAAACGCATCCCACGTATTGAGCTCAAGCGTTACACCTAAATGAGCAAACCAGTAATACTGAATTGCTTCCCAAACATCCCGCGGTGCCTGGGAAGGAACATGCTCACACACCTGAGCAATTCTAAGCAATTCGACCTTTCGGTTAGAATCATCGGTCCTCTCGGCTAGATCGCGAGCTTTTTCCGCATGTCGCCTGGAATATGCAATGATAGCATCTGCAGCAATACCCATAGCGATTAGCTCTTCTTTCTTGTCGTAAGCTTGAGGATCCGCCAAGAAGTCAAGATTCTCTATGGCCTCAGAGATCTGACTCTTAAAATCCAACATCCCGAGACGATAGATCTTGTCATCCAGTACAGTATGTCCAGGCGCCCGTTGCTCCATGAACTCCGTAAAGACCCCTGCAGAGAACGCATCTTTCCATTCTTCACTCATCTGAGCAAAAAGCATTTCCCGCATAGAGCGCCCTTTCCAGTAAGGAATTATCTGTTCCTCATAGATCCTGCGGGTTTCGCTAGAGACAACAAATGATACGTTTTCACGCGAGTTCAGCACTTCCAGGTCTTGTAACGAGTGGCAGCACAATTCGGGAAAGGTAGGTACAGCTTTAGGTTCTGGGCCTTTTTCACCAACAATGAGTTCGCCATCACCTATATAGATCTGCTTGTTCTCCAGCAAATACTTAAATGCAAGGGCTCTATTGATGGGTGTTGGATACTTAGCTCCCGCTTGTTTGTAAAACTCTGTCACTAGCTGTGCACGCTCTGGCGAGATGCGCGGTTCGGCCTCAAGGCTCTCCTCGCGCAAACGCTTAATCCTTTCCGTCATCGCCATACCACTCACCTCCGATCATTACAGGTATCTTATAATCCCTAAATATCTTCGCGAGCTCTTCCACCCCAAGTCGGGAAGGAGCTATAGTTGTCTCCAAATGGTAAGGCATGCCTAACCTGGCATACTTATCTGCCCCAGCCCGATGGTAAGGCAGAAGGTCTGTCGGATACAGATTATCAAGGCCTGCCACAAAACGAGCCATTGCCTCGATGTTCTCATAATCATCAGTGTAACCAGGAATAATCGGTACGCGCACAATTACCGGCGCGCGAGCGTTAGCTAATCTACCGAGGTTATCCAGAATCTGCTCATTAGAGACTCCGACGTAACGGCAGTGTCTTTCGTCGTCCATTATCTTAAGATCATATAGAAATAGATCAGCCAGCCTAGCTACTTGATCAACAGTTTCGGCACTTGTGTATCCACTTGTGTCAATGGTTGTATGAATTTTGTGGGATTTAGCAATCCTGAGAAGCTCAAGAAGAAACTCGGGTTGTGCGAGGGGTTCCCCCCCAGAGAAGGTTACGCCGCCTTCAGATTGATCAAAAAAGGAGATATCTCTTTCAAGTTCAACCATAAGTGCATCCGCCGTAATCTCTCTTCCCACCATTTCCAGCGCATCTGTAGGACAGACAACCGCGCAATCCCCACAGGAGGTGCATAGACTACGATCAACCTTGAGATTGTTGCCATCAACACGAATTGCCTTTGTTTCACATACATTTACACAATCACCGCAGCCCGTGCATCGTGAAGGCCGTACCATTAATTCAGGGGTGAATTTTTGCCCTTCGGGATTGTGGCACCACAAGCAAGACAAAGGACATCCCTTAAAGAAAGCAGTGGTCCTGATACCAGGGCCATCATGTACGGCAAACCGCTTGATATCGAAAATCACGCCGCTGCTCATTCAATCCCGCCTTATGTCCAAGAAACATGTTAATTATTGCGCAATTATAGTTCACTTTCAATCCTTCTCAGACATTCAGGACGTGATTTAAACAGCTTTCAAATGCTCAGTAAATCATTTATGGAGGATTGCTTCATCTACCCATATGAATACAACAAGATATTTCCAAGACCATGAATTCCTCTACTAGCAAGTTGGCCTTCTAACTAGCTATCGGCCCGACCAAGTGAAGCCCAATTGTAGACTATAGCTTCATAACCACAATTTTACGTAACTAAAGCAAGATACAAGTCCTATAAGCAACTGACGTATTACTAATCCTGTTCAGGCACCCCAGTAAAAGGACAATCTGAACAAAGCATATAAATATCAGAGCTTTACTCCAATCACAAAACTCGCCCAGCAACTCTTCTTATTGGAAGAAAGGCCACCTAGCTGCAGGTGAATTCCTACAGCTATGCTGCCAGTTCACAGCCAAGCTCTCTGACTCTCAGCACAAGGGCGGTTATACTAATCTTCGATAGTAATTGCCGCTTCTGGGCAAGAGGTTTCACATACCCTGCACTCTATGCATCCTTCCATTTCATTTGAGATGATCAAATTGGCTTCTCCGTGGCCCTTTTGCTCCACCTCATTATGAAACTTCTCTACTGCTTCTTGGTTATCCACCTCTGAATCTATGGCTTTGCACCAAGTTCCATTGCTACTCATCTCAAGGATGTCAACTGGACATGACTCTACACATTCTCCTTCACCCTTGCACTTGCTGTAGTCAAAAACCACCTTCGCCATTGTTCTTGCCTCCTTTTTGTTTTGTCGCTTCCATGTTAACCTCTCCTGAAGCCTATTGCCAAGTTGTATCGAGTAACTAATCTACAAAAACAAGATCTTGTGTTGATCTTCGCCTGTAAAACTGCACCGTGGAATATGGGAAATCGGCCGTGGTTAACGTTTACGGGGAGGAACATGGCATGCCTATGGCAAGCTTCTCCGAAAAACAGAGATCATTTTCGGGGTAAAACAGCTAGAGACGGCTATCTCAGTGAAAGAGATAGCTCGTAAGTACGGAGTGTGTGAGAACACCGTTCACCGGTGGCGGAAGAAGTATGATGGCCTTAGCCTAAGTTATTGCTAGTCACGCTCACTTCTTGTTTTGGGATGCTGTATTATCACTTCGGAAATGCGAGCTAAAGATTCTCGGAAATAAGACTGATTGAACTTATGTTACTTGGCGTTATATTCAAGGGCTTCTCAGGTGTGTTATTCAGCTCACTTACCAAGTAAGATTGCTTATCAAGTCTGGAAGCTTTTCTACTCGTTGTTCGTGCCCCACGGACGTGCCTTCTCATCGCGGGTCTTACGGCTACGACGCAAATACGTTGGGATATCTAAGTCATCTAATCCGCGCAACTTTTCATTTTGCATTTTAGCAAGCATGGTTTCGTTTCCCAGCGGCGATCCTTCTTCCTCTTCTCCCGGACGCACCACGGCAAAACCCGTGGCGATAACGGTAAGCCTTACCCTTTCCATTCCCTCACGAATTGCTGTTCCAAATATAATATCGGCGCGATCTGATACAGCTTCACGAATCAGAGATGCAGCTTCTGTAACCTCTTCCAAGGTAAGATCGTTACCACCAGTTACGTTCATGATTACTTTCCGTGCGCCCTTAATTGAAGCATCGAGTAGAGGCGACAGAATGGCTTTTCTTGCTGCTTCTTTCGTCTTTCCTTCTCCTTCTCCTTCACCGATTCCCATCATTGCTGTGCCAGCGCCACGCATTACGCTTTCAACGTCTGCAAAATCCAAGTTGATCATGCCTGGCATGGTTATCAAATCAGATATTCCTTCTACTCCTTGGTGCAGTACCTCATCAGCCATCTCAAAGGCACCAGTTATTGGCATGTCATTAGGGGCAACCTTCAGCAGTTTATCGTTGGAGATAGTTATCAGAGCATCAACTTCCTGAGACAGGCGCGCAATTCCTGCCTCTGCCTTTTCAGCACGAGCCAATCCCTCAAATGAGAACGGCCTTGTCACAATTGCTACAGTAAGGATGTTCGCTTGCTTAGCCACAGAAGCTATGACTGGAGCCGCTCCAGTCCCTGTGCCTCCCCCCATCCCGCTGGTGATAAAAACCATATCAACATCGGTGAGCAAGTCCGCTATCTCTTCATGGCTTTCCTCAGCGGCAAGCCGGCCGATCTCTGGATTCCCCCCGGCCCCCAGGCCGCTGGTCAACTTGCGGCCGATTTGTAGCGTCCGGTTTGCCTTGACCACCTCTAACACTTGCGCATCTGTATTAACAACTACAAACTCTACCCCAGTAACACGGTCATCAACAAACATCCGATCGACGGCATTTCCGCCGCCACCACCAACCCCAACAACCATAAGTCTTGCTGGAGGTGTAAGGAACTTCTCTTCTGCTATTGCCATCTCTTCTTAACCCCGGAAGAAGCGATTGAACCAATAAAAAAGCTTGTTGATCAATGAAGGCTTCTTCCTTTCATATCGCCTCTTGGAAAAGTCCTTTGCTTCCACTGCGTAACGCAAAAGACCAATCGATGTTGCATAAATTGGGGACTCAACAATATCCCGCAAGCCGTGAATCCCCTGCGGGATCTTCCCACGTCGGACAGGAATACCATACCGCTGCTGTGCGAACTCAGCAATTCCATCCAAGAGAGAAGTCCCACCAGTAAGCACAAGGCCAGCAGGAACTAGATCACGATATCCAGCGTCCTCAACCTCCTGCATGGCAAGGTCCAGAAGCTCTTCAACGCGTGGCTCTATTATCTTAGCCAGCTTCTTCTTAGAAACGGTTTTCTTCTCATCCCCGCCGATAGTCGCCACTTCAATCTTCTCATCCTCGCCAACGCCCTCAACCAACGCTGTCCCAGCTTGCTTCTTTATTAGTTCAGCCTCTTCGATAGGGGTTTGCAAACCTACAGTTATATCGTTCGTTATATGCTCCCCAGCAATAGGGATGACCTTTGAGAACCAGATATCCCCTCCTCGAAATACGCTAATGTCAGTTGTTCCACCACCAACATCTAGCAGAATAACACCAAGCTCCTTTTCCGCTGATGAAAGCACAGCAAGCGATGAAGCAATTGGCTCCAGGACAATTTGCTTGATTCCTACGTCAAGAGACTCCACACAACGCACTAGATTATGGACAGCCGTAATCGCTCCAGTAACAATATGAACATCAACTTCAAGCCTTGTACCCGTCATTCCTACAGGATCGGTTATCCCATCTTGTCCGTCTACAATGTACTGCCGCGGAATCACGTGTATCATCTCACTGGCCGGCGGTAATTGAATCGCCTGAGCTGTCTCCACTACTCGATTAATGTCTTCTTCCATGATTATCCGATCAGGGCGATTAATCGAGACGGTCCCGCTATTGTTAATGGAACTGATGTGTTTGCCGGCGATGCCCACATAGACTGTATCTATCTTGACATCGGCCATATTCTCTGCTTCTTCAATCGCCTTTCTTATAGAAGAAATCGTGCGACCTATATCAACGACCACTCCCTTCTCCAGCCCGTGTGATTCCGCCTTGCCCATGCCGATGATCTCTATCATCCCATCGGCTACATTGCCGACCAGCGCAACGACCTTTGTCGTGCCAACATCAAGGCCGACCACCACTCTTTCTTTAGTCATCTGTTCACCACCTTACGGGGCACTAGTCTCGCCTCACCCCCAAATCTTAGATCTATCGTCTGATAGTTCTCGAGCTCGATCGTATTCAAAAGCGCTGCCAGCTCACCGATTCGATCCTTAACCTGACTTACTGGACCGAGAAGTACCTTCCCCTCATCACTTGTGTGCATTATGACTGCGCCCGGATCAGAGAAGTCAATTCTTGGAAAAAGATCGCTCCCGAGCCCCCAGGAACGGAGATAATCAAGGGCATGTACTATATCCAAACCGACAACTCTCCTACCTAAAGGAGTCTCAGAAACAGCTACTCCAGTTAACCAAACGAAGTCTGAGCTAACTTCCTGTGTATATCCGACAATAACTCCATCTTCTCCAAGAACCATCGTTTTACTTGAATTACTAGGATCAGCAACAAGAGCTATGGGCAGCCTTTCGCGGACAGTAATCTCCAGAGTGTGCGGAAACAATTTTCGAAAGCTCACATCCCTTACCCAAGGAAGCTGTACAAGGGAATTCCTTGCCTGCTCAAGTGGAGCACGCAACAAATTTACTCCTTGCTGGATACCACAATTCTCTTTAATCTGCTCCACAGACGTGTAATAATTGCCCCTTACTACAATCCGGCGCAGATCAAAAACATGTACCCACGGAGTATACAGGACGATGATGGCAGCAGCGATAAGAATCCCCCCTATTACAGCAGC
>JAGYNL010000092.1 GCA_018399865.1 Candidatus Bipolaricaulota bacterium
CACCACACCTTTTGGCTGATAGATGCTGAACTGAACCCAAGCAGAGCCCCATCCCGTTTCAGTTAGCTCAATGGAAAGCTCGTTTACCAGAGCCTGTGGCCCCATTTTTATGGGTCGGTATGCGGTGTCTGAAGATGCTGAGAGCTGCTCGATTGGCGCTTGTGCAAGAATAGCAACCAGTGTTTCAATACCTTCTGGATATCCGACGGTGAAATGATATCCCTCACCTGGAAGATACATTGTGCCGGCGGGAACTCTGGGATCTGGCTGGTATGCGTTCGGGTAGAGAAGGGTAATACTGCCCGCAGGATCGATATCGTACAGATACAGATGCCCTTCTTGCTTTGCGTCAATCTTTATCTGAATTCTATCACCTGGCGTGTACCTGCTCTTATCTACCGATAGATCAAGCACGCTCTTATCAGGACTGGGTTGGGGGAGCACTCCCATAGGAAGGTTCTGGCCAGATGCAAGCATAGCCGCGAGAGATATAAATCCAACCGGAATCAACAGCAGTAATGCGTGTTTAGCTTTGATCATGCAATTCACCTCTTCTGTGGCTAGCCTTTACTCTGCTTGCTTCGCAGTTTCCGACGTATTTCTATCATCTTGTCGCTGAACAGCTTTGCCTGTGTAGGATCTACACCATGCAAGCGAATAGGTTTCTTCCCAATATGAACTGTCACTTCACCGCCATCAACCGATAGATCCACATCATCAAGTGACTGTTCACGCTCAATTCCCGATACAGCAAGCGATTTGTTTATTATCGCTTGAGTGAATTTTGCGATTCCCCGTTGTAGGCGGGAAGAAAAATCTTCATTGTCAGCTATTGCCCCCAACTGAAGTACGGCTTTATCGATGTGGGCCTGAATATTCTTTGCTAGTTCGACGGCAAGCGTCCCCTGTTGGGTAAGAACGAGAGTAAACATGTCATCCCGATCGGAAAGGCGCGCCAATTCTCCCATCCATTGCACTTCGTATAGATGTACATCATCGAGCCCCTTCAGCCCGCGTTTACCAAGCGACATGAAGTGGCACCCATCGGGCAGGGTTGTTTCACGAGCGAATCTCTCGGTAACGAGTATCTGTCCCCCTTTGGCCATACTACAAACACGCTGAGAAAGGTTGACCGAATGTCCTATTAAGTCGCTATCGGTCATTATTGGTGCCCCATTTGCCAGGCCGATCCCAATGTCGATAAGCTCCTTAGGTTGCTCCTCATTTTGTTTTCTGATGGATCTATGAATTGCAACGGCAGCGTGCAATGCCGGTGAAAGCCCAGCAAATGCCGCCATGATGCCATCACCCATTGACTTAACTACAATGCCGTTTTCCTTCTCAATCTGTTCTCTTAACAGAACATCGTGTGTCTGGGAGAGTTTGTAAGCGGCTCGATCCCCTCTCTTGGCGGTGTAAGAAGTGAAACCGCGAATGTCGCTAAACATAACCGCAATTTCCTCTCCTGCTTCTATATGTGCTCGAATGCGTTCGCGATTCTTGAGCGTAGTACTCCAGGACACTTGGGCTCACACTCCAGCTTTAAAAAGGTTCCTAAGTATTATATCATAAGTCGAGATGTTGCCAGTTTTGGTCGAACACAGATGGTTATCAATTAGAGGAGGAATCAGCTGATGGAAAAACAAGAGCTTGTTGACCTAGTTGGAAAGGCACCGCTTTTTTCTCGCGTTAACAAGAAAGGTCTTTCCCAAATTGTTAACAAAGCAACCACCAAGGAATTCTCGGCTGGCAAAAAGATAGTTAGCGCCGGAGCCACTGGGACAGGATTCTATTTAATCCTATCAGGTGCTGCGGACGTATTGCGAGATGGAAGGGTTATAGCGCAACTTGGAGATGGTGATTTCTTTGGCGAGATGTCTCTCTTGGATGGCGCTCCAAGATCAGCAGATGTTCTTGCGACTGAGGATACCGTCTGTCTGGTAATCTCTCTCTGGGACATCAAAAGTATCATAAACCTAACCCCAGATATCGCACTGCATATGCTCGAGGAGCTTGTGCAGCGGCTGCGAAAGACGGACTACGCACTCAGCTAAGTCACCCGCGTTCGTAACATGCCAGGCAGCGCGCTTCGTAAAATTCCTTGCCCCCGACTTTGATTACTTCATCACTGGGCGGCGCAGGTTTTCCGTCTATCAACCGTTGAGTGCGCGTAGCCTCACCGCCACACTTGACACAGACAGCATGAAGCTTAGCTACCTCATCTGCCAGGGCTAATAGGGTTGGCATTGGCCCAAATGGTTCTCCTGCAAAAGTTAGATCCAGCCCCGCCACAATCACTCTTTTGCCACGCGCAACTAAGGCTTCGCAAAGCTTTGGCAGCTTGTCTGAAAAGAAGTTACCTTCATCAAAGGCTACCACTGTAGACGTATCTATTACGCCTGGGCCGGCAATATCCTCCAATATGTCCAACTCTTCGTCACCTGGAGTCAAGAGATGGGCGCTAAATTGCCTTCCATAATGGGTTACTATTGCCCGCCCGCTATAGCGAGTATCAATAGTTGGCTTAAACAACAATATCTCTTTGCGTGCTATGCGCACTCGCTCCAGACGGCGAATCAGCTCTTCGGTCTTACCTGAAAACATACAACCGGTTATCACTTCTAATCTTCCTGGCCTTGCCATCTATAACTCCTTCATTCTTCTGGTAAGTATTCTTCCGTATACACCTTGCTCAGCACTAAGCGTGATTCAATAAGGCCGTTCTCGTACAGGTAATCATGCAGAGCCTGCCACTCATCTGCCTCACCCATGTGGGCACCTTCGCCATACAAAGGCACTGTTTGCTCATACGACAACTTATTGAGCGCGTCGTCAAGATCAGGATAAGCGTTTATGAAAGATGAGAAAGCCTCATCTGGATGTTGTTTCATAAAAGCTATTGCGCGTACTAAAGCCTCAAGAAAAGAGCTGACCCGTGCTGAATCAGCCATCACCTCATGGCTGTTTGCTATTATTAATATCTCCTCTGTGTAAGGAACACCGTATTTCTCTTGAGGAAAGAATGACGGTTGCTTACCTGCAATAGCTACTTGCAGAACCTCAAAATTGCGAAAAGCCCCAATAGCATCGACTTGTCCAGATAGAAGCGCCAATACGGTATTGAATCCAACATTGATAAGCTCGTAATCCTTGTCCTCTATCCCCGCTGAAGCGAGCATGGTTGTCCACAGGATCGGCTCCAATGGAGCCAGCGAGTATCCAATTTTCCCTCCTCGCAAATCAGAAAGCTCGCCTACTCCGCTTTCCTTTAATGCAAGAAGTCCTCCCAGGGGAGAACTGATAAGCGAGCCAACAGCTATCACCGGCAATCCAGCATCGCAGGCGATCAATAGATTAATCTGCGGAGTTAGCGCAATGTCTACCGCTCTGGCAGCAACGAGCTTTACAGGATCGCTGGGGTTCTGTGGAACAACAATCTCAACATCTAAGCCCGCGTCCGCGAAGTATCCTCGCTCAATAGCCACAATCAGGGGCACATGATTTGGATTGGGGAAGAAGTCGAGCATCACCTGCACAGGCGGTTGCGCAACCCCGCCTCCTTGAAGCCAGATTAAAAGGGCAATTACAACAAGTATTATTCTCAATTTTGTCTTCCTTGGCCTTGAACGCTGCGCGGTCTCATCCAGCGCAGTAATCTACGCTCCATTATCCTGACCAATGCAAAAAGGAGCAACCCCAGCAATGAAAGCATGAGGATGGCAGCAAAGACTAAGTCTATGCGCAGTAGAGCGTTTGATTGTATCATTAAATATCCAAGACCGCTCTTTGCGCCAACCCACTCCCCAATGGTCGCACCGACCACGCTTAGCGTGACGCCCACCTTCAATCCGGAAAAAAACGACGGTAAGCTACCCGGAAGCCTTAGTCGAAGAAACATCTGGGTCTTCGTCGCGCCCAGCGAGCGTAAAACGTCTACTGTCTCCTCGTTAATCGATCTCAAGCCATCTACCGTATTCACAACAATAGGAAAAAACACTATTAGCCCCGCCACTATTACCTTTGGCCACAACCCGTAACCAAACCAGATGACAAGTAATGGCGCTATGGCAAAGACTGGGACCATCTGGGAGGCGATAATTAGTGGATAAAGAGCTCGCTCCAGTGTGCGCGAGTAGAAGATCAGGATAGCAAGGATAAATCCTCCTGCAACGCCAAATAGTATACCCAATGCAACCTCTACGATGGTTGCTGCGGCGTGTCCAAGGAGCAGGCCAAAGCGCGTGTAGAAAACTGTTATGATGCGGCTCGGTGGCGGAAGGATGTAAGCCTCAACGTGTAGCACACGCACCAACCCTTCCCATAGAGCAAGCACAATGACCAGTAACAACAATGTAGCCAGGTAGCGTTTAGTTACCTTTACCATTGCGTTCCTCCGCATAGATTAGCTGCAGGAGTTTCTGTTTTTGGCTTATCAGGGAAGAATCGCTACATGAGCGCGGACGGGGGATTTCCATCTCCAACATGAAACGTACGCTTGCTGGCCGGGCCGAGAAAAGAATCACAATATCTGAGAGCAGCAAAGCCTCCTCGACATCGTGTGTAACCAGAAGAATAGTCTTTCCCAATTCTCGCCAAACAGCTTCCAGCCACTCTTGCAAGTGTGCGCGGGTGAGAGCATCCAGCGCTCCTAGTGGCTCATCAAGAAGTATAATATCCCGATGTGATAAGAAAGTGCGCATAAGCGCCAAACGCTGTTTCATTCCTCCTGACATCTCCAGTGGATAAAGCTTCTCAAAACCGCTCAATCCAAAATGTCTAAACAGGTCTCTTGTCTCTTGAATCGCCGCCGTGCGGGGTAGGTGCTCAATCTGAGAAGGCAAAAGAGCGTTTCCAAGAGCCGTGCGCCATGGAAGAAGGGTATCGCTCTGTGGCATGTAGGCAACTTTACTTCTGCCTTCATTCGCCCTCCGATCGCCAAGTGAAATCCTTCCCGAATCGTATGACATAATTCCAGCAAGGATCTTCATGAGGGTAGTCTTGCCACAACCCGATGGTCCGACAATGCTGACAAACGACCTTTCTTGAACGGAAAAAGACACGCCGTTCAGCACTGGGAGACGGCCGCCGGGAAGGAAGAACGACTTAGTAATCTGCTCGGCGTTAAGCATTGCGAACATTCTTATTGGTACCCCTTTTATCACGATGAGCT
>JAGYNL010000093.1 GCA_018399865.1 Candidatus Bipolaricaulota bacterium
GCAAGTCGCCATTCTACCAGCACCGCGATAGATACTTCTTCCGCTCCTATGGCGAGGTTGAGAAGCTCTATCAGCAGAGCAAGACATTCGTAGCCTTACGAGATGCATTTCTGAATGAATAGATGCAAGGGCTATGTTTATGGACTCTACGGCCTGACAGAAGAGGAAATCAAGATTGTTGAGGAGGCAACAAAGTAAGAAGGCTCTAAAGCTTAAGGTTAGAGTCGAGGGCCTCTGTTTGCAAAAAACGTGTGAGCATCAAGCCCGACTCTCTTTTTCATCAATGAAGAAGTGAATTCTGTGGCCCTTAGTTATTCTATCCGGGATTTTGACCACTATAGGCTTCGCGCTGTGAGAGCGGTGTATCCACTCACTAACTGCAATCAATGATGGATGACCTGGTCGACGCGCCGCTATCTGCCTAAGGCGGCCATCTACCCTGTGGACCTTCAGCCATACATATTTCGGCCGTCTGGCGAGAAAAGACGACTTACCAGATATGCCCTTTGATCGAAGGAATTTTCTCCTTAGTCTCCTTGAGGCATGCAGAATGATCTTCTCTATGAGCTCTCTTGTTGGAACTTCATTGGCTGCAAGTATCGCATGGGCTTCGATCCTCCGCAGCCGTTCCACTGATTTATTCCCTTGGACATAGTCGAAGCGTAAGATATATCTACTATTCAGTACCTCAAGGCCAGACTGGCGCCACTGAGCTATAACTCCTTCCTTCATATTGGCCCAGGCTGTGTGAAAGCTCGACTTAAATGTGTAGAGCTTCCTGGAAATGCGGGGGGCATCATACCAAAGCAACTCGCTTCCCGGGTCAAGTATATTAGCGAGCAGCTTCCTCGAAGCGCCGGGACGAAGCGCGTACTTCAGCTCCTTTACCTTATACGGCGAATATGTGGGCACTGGTCCGCCGCAATCAATCGAGACGGCAATCCGGTCATATCCTCTACCACCATACACAAGCGCTTGCGAGGCAACGCTGAGGCCATCAAATCGGTGAACCATGCGTGCCTTTGTTCTGCTGATGCAGGAAAGGTTGAGAATGCTGGTTGATTCAGCCTTGGAATCGGCAACAGACTCGAGAGTGAAACCCGAGTAGTGCGTGATTCCCCTGATCAGCAGGAAGCGGATCCCTAACGGGAGATGCTGATACCCAACAGTCTCTACAGTCTCCTGGCTCCTGCACACGAATAGAAGGAGTGAGGCTACGATCGAGGAGCAGATGTCAGCTAGGCTGTCGAGGTAGTCCGTGAAGCTTGCAGGTAGTAGCTCGACTGTTTGGTCGCTGGAGTGATACGTGATTTTTAGATGGCCATAGCGGACTGCTCCGTGTGATATCGCGTTTCTTATCGTTGCATTGGCGCCTTTGGTAATCTCGGAATATCCCTTATCTCGCAGTTTCTGGATCCTGTTCGCGAGGGCGAGTCTGACGTAGTCCTTGTTATCAAGCTTACCTAGGATGTGCAGAACAACTGTAATGAGATTGTTGTATATATGCTCTATGTAACGCTGGTACTCGGGGTGCCAGATGCTCTCTAGTTCAGAAATCTGTTTGGGGGTTTGGAGGGACAAGGTTTCTTCAATTTTCCAACTTGCTCCGGGACGCAGTAGCGAGAGGATGGCGTGGGTAATTGCTTCCTCGTGGGATCGAAGAGAGTGGAGGGTGTCACTCAGGTTATTCTCGAACAAGCTAAGACAGATATTGATGACATTACGGTCGAAGTAACAAAGCGGGCGAGTTTCGGTGAAAGGCTCAAGCGAGAGCCGTAGGTTGTCACTCGGATTTGCCGGAAGCCAGCTTTCAAACACCTTCTCAACTCGGTGCCGTGCGGTGGCAGCACGAAGCCCAAGAATGGGATGATGCAAAGGGATAATAGCAGCATTCTTATCCACAATATATCAAAGGCTACGTTTTCTATGTTATTCTGTCAACCTTCACAAATACTAACGTGCCGCAAGAGTATGCAGTCGACGAGTTGAAAAGACCGCAGATTACCCTGCGAACGGTTAAATCGTTAATTTAGCACTAATTATCGCCTAAAGTGGTACAGATTTTCTGGTTCATGTCCTGAATAGTCCTTTCAGAAGAAGGGGCAATACGGAAGCAACTAAAGCGACAGCGATCTGGATGCCTGCAGAAGGATTCATGAGCCAATCTGGGAATTCGGAGATGTTTAATGCGTATGTTGCCCAAGTATTCTGCTTTGAGATCACAATCAATATAGACTCTCTTGTTCTTCCTGGTCCTGGTACTGCAGTGAATGCTCCTCTCGCAAACGGACGTAGGACTTCTAGCATTTGCTTCTTTGCATGCCTGATAGCGTGGTGGAACCCGAGTTGCACAAGCACGTAACACATGAGCCAAGCTACTATGAACGGGATTGAGAACCCCCTAATGGGTCCACCTAATTTGGCATCCAAAAAGGAGGCAAAAGTTAAAGCAAACAACCCCATTGACGTTAAACGAGCATAAAAAGCACTGATATCCACATGGGAAATGATCTCGAAAGGATTCAGTTTCTCGGTTCTCAATTGCCAAATTAGCCCCATAGTTGCTGCATAACCTATTGCCCCAACGCCCAGAATGAATGCTTCTATTAGAACAAGCAGCACTGTGAACCCTTGCAATAGGTAACTGTGAGTTACTGAACGCCAAGCAAAGAACCATCCTGGTGGCGATGGAAGGTGCCACAGCCAGAGAGTCACCGCAATCCCTGCAGCGGATATTAGCAGTAAAGCTGAGAAAATTACTCTGCAGCTTGCTTTGTATAGATATGTCTTTCGGATTTCACTAATGAATGTGGCCGAATTCCACAAGAAGATCCGCTGCAAGGCAAGCAAACAAGATGGGAGTGCTCGAAGATACCAAGTCAAAGAGAGCAGGCCTGCCAAGATAGCGCCACAGGAAAACAGGATCACCGGATCGCGCAGATACTCAGCTGTGCTCCGCATAGCAAAAGACAAGGCCAAGCCTACCAAGAATAAGCATAACCTGAATCCGTGGAGATATGAAGGAGCCACCTGTTGAGGGGGCAGTT
>JAGYNL010000094.1 GCA_018399865.1 Candidatus Bipolaricaulota bacterium
AAACAATGATCTCTCCCACGTATCTCTCCTCTAGGCCTCGATAGTCTTAATCCTTGTCTTCATGTACGACTGGCGATGCCCCTGCTTTCGACGATATCCTTTCTTGCTCTTGTATTTGTAAACGACCACCTTGTTACCCTTGCCCTTCTCACACACTTCTCCTGTCACCTTAACATTCTCCAAGTAGGGCGTTCCAACCTCAACCTGGTCATCATCAACAACTAGAAGGACCCTGTCAAAGGTTACCACATCTCCAGCGTTCAAACCGCTGATCAGCTCATGGTCAAAAAGACCCCCGTTTTCCAGCCGGTACTGTTTGCCACCCGTCTCAATTACTGCATACATTTAATTCACACCTCAATTAAACCCATTTTAGCTATATAGAACGCCCATTTCAACGACTTAACTAATTGGTGTCCCCGGCGGAATCTCACGGTCTGTACGAAGAAGCGACATTCCCGCACCTTTACCAGCCGCAAGAAGCATAGCTTCAGATTTCACCCCATGGATCACTGCTGGCTCTAGATTGACCACAAAAACCAACTCCCGCCCAATCAAAGCCGTCTCTGAGTATATGCCCTTTATTCCAGCAACACTAGTCAACTTACGTTTTCCAACGTCTATTTGCAACTTGTACAGACGTTCCGAACCAGGGATATCCTCCACAGACACAACTTTGCCTACTTGAATATCAAGGCGAGAGAATTCTTCTAATGGTACACGTTTTTCATGCAGACTCTCAACCTTCGCCTCAATCTCAACCGCATCTATCTTCTCGATCAGAACACGTGAGGAGCCGATTGTCTTACCGCTAGCCAGGGAATCGATATCTTTCCAGCCCGGATCTTGTACACCCATGATTTCTAACACCCGGGCAGAGTAGACAGGTACAAAAGGACTGAGCAATACCACTATAGCTTTCACTAAGTGAAAAGCGCTGGCAACCGCTTGATCATCAGCTTCTGCCCACGGTGCTTTCCGCTGAAAATACTCATTACCAAAAATCGCAACAGCACAAACCTCTCGCAGGGCCTGGCTCAGGCTCCCTTTTTCCATCGCCTGTGTATAAGAGCCGACTGCACATGTTAACCGATACATTACTTCATTATCGATATCACTTTCTGGGACTATACTTCCATATCGATCCTGCACAAAGGACACAACTCTGTTGACTAAATTTGCCACATTGGAGATGAAAACGCCATTTACCGCCTTCTGCAGCTCGGCCCACGAAAAGTTCACATCGCGTTCTTCGGGCCGGTTATAAAGAAGGAAGAATCTCCATAACTGCGGATCCATAACTTCGAGTGCATCGTCGCAGTAAAGACCCAGTCCGCGAGTCTTAGAAAAGCTATCACCATTGATCCAGTTAAGATACTCGGTGGCAGCTATTTGATCAGGTAGATGATATCCACGCCCCGATGCTATCAATTGACCCGGGAAAACCAGAGTATGGAAGGGAATATTGTCCTTCCCTATAGCATATATCTGATGAACATTCTCACCAAACCAGAACTCCTTCCATCCATCACCGCCACCGAAATGCTCCATTGCCGCCGATACGTAACCTAGGGCAGCCTCACCCCACACATAAATCACTTTCCCTTCAGCGCCCTCAAACGGAGCAGGAATACCCCACTTAATGTCACGGGTCATAGCCCGTGGTTTCAGTCCGTCGGAGATCATCTGCTGTGTAAATTGGTGAACATTACCTTGGAAGTCACGTGATGTGACATACTCTTGCAATAGCGGAGTAAGCTTAGCAAGATCCAGATACCAGTGTAGTGTGGGTCGGAATTCTATATCGCCCTTCCCACAAAAGCTGCAAGCCGGGGCAATTAACTCCTCCGGCTCAAGAATCGCCCCGCAGTTATCACACTGGTTTCCCAAGGCTCCGTGGGCTCCGCACTTTGGACAAGTTCCTGTAATGAATCGATCAGCCAGAAATATCTTGCAATTTCGGCAATAAGCGCGATTCTCTTCCTTGGTTGTAATAAACCCGTTTTTCTGCATATCTAGGTAAATATGCTGCACAAAATCCCTATGAACAGTAGACTCAGTAGTGGTGTAATTATCGAAATTGATCCCAAATCCCTCAATCACTTTGCAGATCTTCTCGTGATTACGCTGCGCAAGCTCTGCTGGCGTGATTCCCAGTTTTCTTGCCTCGTATTCTATGCGCGTTCCATGCGCGTCGCTACCCGAGACATAAAGAACATCATGCCCGCGCAAACGGTAATAGCGCGCAAACACATCTCCAGAAAGCAAAGATGAAACAAGATTTCCCAGGTGAGGAACCCCCGAGGCATAAGGCCATGCACTGCACACTAACACTTTTTTCTTATCCATACCTTCTCCATTTCTGCTACAAGGCTTATTATACCTTGGAATTATCTTAGCTTCTATCGAAGGACAATGGCCGTCTCGTATGCTCCCGGTTTTCCCGGCCAACTTACATAACCTAGGCCACAAACCCCTCACACAGGGTGCTTGACTCATCGCGTCAAAAAAACAACGAAGCCCGTTTCTTTAAGCTTTTCATCTGAAACCTTTCGTTAGGAGTAGCAAAAATTCATTTGGTTTTGTACTTGATACTGGGTCTACTATCTAATCCCGACTGGTTGTCACCATTATGATTTACAGCCCTAAACGAGCAAGCTGAAGCCTCAAAACAGGTTTTTTGGGACCACAATTTCCATGAATCTAGGCAGAAGCATCAATAGTGGATAAGCGCACTAACTTCTAGAACCTGGCCGCGATGAAAAGCTCTAATAGGAGACTGTTATAGAGCTCAGCGTCACTCTTTGTTCCACTCAGATAGGATCCTGTCAGCGAAGCCTGCCATGTCTCAGAGATTGTCAGATCAGCGCTTGTCTCTACCGACAAGCTAATATCGCGCTTCTCATGACTGGAAGAGTAACTCCCATCAACATAAATCCGAATGCCAACTGGCTGATAAAGGAACCCTTCTGGAAACGGATCTGCCGAGAAAAAATAGGTGTTGTTCAGAGTCACGGTAAGATCATCAGTCTGACTTGATCCCGATAAGCTGCGAGCGCTAACCCGCAAGGTGTCTCTGCGGCCATCAGGCGGAGTCCAAGACAGCGATCCCGTCAGAGTGCGTGTTGTTGTACCACGTGACTCACCCCGATAAGTGACCTTGCTCAGGTTCTGTGTAAAGGCAAGGCTTGGCCTCAATTCCGGAATCCCTGAGTAAGCTAGATTGGCTGAGATGCGATCCTTTATCTGCTCTCTATCCTCACCGTATCCTGATACATCCCGGCTAACCGAGCCAAACGCTTGAAAATCGCTTACTGTTGCCTGCAGACTCGCTTGACCACCGACCGTTATAATCCCACCTTCCGTGTTAGCCTCCAGGGTGAGGTGCGGTGTCAACCTAAAAGCTGAAATCGAAAAGACGTTCGGCCTTAAATCTAGATCGACTGATTGGGCAAGCTCCGTTTTCTTATCAGCAAGACCACGCGTGCCATCAGCAGTGTACCCAAAGGTAGTACTTAAGCCAGGAAAGTAGTGCTTTAGATTTCCAGTTACACTCCAATTCTCACTCCCGCTTGCGCTAGTTACTGTAAAGCTTAAAGGCCTGGCCCAATTTCCCTTTATCCTAACTTCCGGTGTAACAATCCAATCAATGTTTCCAGAAAGCCGATTCTTCCGGAGAGTTGAACTTCCTTCATTACCCCCATAAAAGGTGTCGCTCCAGCCAATAGATACTGATAAGGAATCCGATAACAACTTGTCCGATAAGGCCAGGGTGTAAGCATGCGTAGTCGTTTCAAAGCCAGCGGTAAAAAAGTCATCGTTCACTAGGCTTTGGCTTATAGACAGGTCAGCATTCACTCCAAGATCGAGGGAGACTGAAGCTTGGTTCTCAACTTCATTTCGCGGATCACCGGTAGCATGATCCATTTCGTAGAAGCTATGTGAAACGACTAGATCAACACTATCTGCAATGTCGAAGTTACCGTCTAGCGTCCAACCAGTCGAGTCGCTGCGCGACTCACTGCCGATACTGGTAAAAGTGGGTTGCACAGACTGGAAACTTCCCGATAGCGAATAGTGTTCCATGCTTCTGTTGAAGCTAGCTCTAACTAAGACTCCCTTGTCAGTGTGATCGCAAGCAGGAATATCTTTAAACCGGTAATTGTCACGGCCATCCAAGAGCAGATCGTAGTTGTCGAATTGTCTCAGAGCCCCATCCTGATTAACCCAGACCTTCATGTAGTAGTCGGAATCAGCGCGGCTTCCAACCCACAGATCTCCATCTGGATTAGCCCCGATGGCGGTAATAGCTATTCCTCCTGTTCCCTGAACAATATTACTGCCGTTGTGCAGGCCATTACTTGTTCCAAAGTACATATCCCCGTCTTGGAAGCACAACGCATAGACCGGCTCACCTTTAAAGATCCAACTTATAGTCGCCCCGCTTCCTTCTATAAGGCCAAGGCCACTACTCGCGGCAACATATAAATCTCCATCCCTTGAAAGCAACGCGTTGATCGTATCATCGGCTGTAGCCAATACGTGTTCGAAGATGCCTTCACTACGATTTAACGTGAAAAGCCCGCAATCTGTCCCGACGTACAGCTTGCCTTCATTCACAGCCAGGGCGTATATAGTTGAAAACTCATCTGAGTTGTAAATCGTGTAACTATCCGGCTCATCCAATGACTGTGTGGGTACAACCGCCAAACCGCCCTCTGTTCCTACGTATAAAACACCTTCATTAACCAGCAAAGAGTGGACCGCTACGTTCGGCAAACCATCATCAGTATAGTAACGCTCCCAGTTGGCTACCTTATCGAACGGCGCTTCGCCAATTAGACTAAGATTGCTGAGTCCTGATGAGGTTCCAAAATAGATGTCATCACCATAGCGCTCCATTGTGTAGACGCAACTTGCCGAAAGGCCACTTGCTGCACCATAAGATGTCCATTCGCTCAGGTAACGAACGCTGATCCCATTCAGGCTAGCAAAAATTATGTAGTCATCAGCAACAAGTATCGAACTAATCTGATTTGGCATATTCAAACGTAGGTTATCATCGAAAGGAAAGACATCGTTGTTATACCCGGCAGTGAAGTGCGCGCTGAACCCGTCGAGTTTAATATTCCCTGCTACCCCGGAGACGGTGTGGGTGTTTGGCATGGTATGCATCGTTTCCGAATTCTCACTTGATGTTATACTATCCGCTGCCTGCAGCAAGCTTAGATCCAGGGTTAAACTGGACGATACAGGAAGGGTTAGCATGATTCCATACAAGTTTCGTGCGTACTCCGCGCTCGAACCTAGGCCTCCACGCGAACGCTCATAATCGACACGAATCGTATCCTTGTCTCCTACCTTGGTAAAAAGCACTAGTAGCCCTGTATCATAGTCAATTGAATAATCGGTGTCGCGAACAAGAAGCTCTCCATTCAAGTATACCTTCTCGCTTTCCGGAACAACCGATAATCCAAGGCTAATAACATCACCTGATATGCTATAGTCGAAGAATATTCTCACCGCACTGTCCGTGCCGGCAAAAAAAGCTGAAGGGAACTCAAACTCAACTATTCCTTCGTCCTCATAGGTATCCACCTTGTAGCCAGCGAACTCCGGGTCCGAGATATCATTGAATGTTTCGCCGTCGAGGCTCACTTCTACAGAAATGGAGTCTTCCATGATGTCCGACTTCCCTAAATAATAAAAGCGCTTTCTGACTGAGTCAGTGATCGCATAGGCATCCTCATCTACTTTCAAGTTAACATACTCTGAAAACTTGGACAGGAAGCTTAACTCGTAGTCACTCCCGCTACTAAATGGGTACGTCTTGTAATCATCGCTATCGAACAAATCGTGCTCGCTGTTGAAGGTGCTGATGGCCGATATGAGGTACCTACGTAACAGGGCGTTAGGCTCGGACTTCAATACAAGATTATCAATGCTATCTTGATCGGCAACTACACTGAAGCTGCCTTCAGAAACGTCAGTAGTGGGTGATTCGACAATGTCATCATACAGGTATCCCAAGCCGTAGTTAGTCAGCAGGTCCTCCATCTCAGCCGCTGTCACAAACTCCAGATACACCTCAGAAAAATCAACAACAAAAGGAGAAGATAAGGAGTAAGCGTAAAGACCAGCAATATTCATTTGATATGGCTTTGAAATCCAGGGAGTGTCAGGATATGAAGCAGCGTACAAAACCTCTCCATGACCTGTGCTTCCGGTAAAAGTCTGCGACTCTGATATTCCCTCTATCTGCGACACAATGCCTGTCACAGTAGTATCATCCCGCAAGTAGTCTAAGCGTAGACCCTTAAGCTTCTTGTTGTACACAGCAAAAGCCTGCTGCCCAGTTAAGGAAAAATCCCCTAGAATACCCTTGAGATGATCGGTATCCAGCCTTATGGTAAGCTTTTGCATGCTTGCTGACTCTTGATCATTAAAGTGTGCGTTGATGGTCAATACAGACAACGCTTCACCCTCAATATCAACTGCAAGGGACTGATCAAGGGATAACTGATACGCACTTGCCCCCAATTTTGCCAACCCGCTGGCTTCGCCGATCCCATAGCTCAATGTCCACGTTTTGCTTCCAGTAAGGGTAAGCTTGAAATTTTCACCTTGTTCTGTTCTAGGGAGAGCAGATAGGCAAACCAAGAACGCGATAGCAATGCACACAAAGCACGCTCTTATCATATTCACACTTCGTCTTGCAACGCGCATTTATCCTCCTAGAAACAGAAGCTGAGAGAAACCCTGTGAGTATCTGGGAAAGTTCGCCTGGTGATATATGCCCAATCTATTTCGAAGCTGGAGAAACACACCGACAAGCCAAACGTTGCCCCAGCTCCATCGTAACCTGCGCGGGCTCCCAGTCCATCCACATACACCTCGAACCCGGAACTAAGCAAAGGTGAAGCGCTGAACAACCCTGCGCCTTCCACGCTGGCGTTTAGCACCACGTTCTTTACTGGAGACAGCGCTATAGAAACCCCTATGCGCGTTCGCGTAGTCCACTCCTCAGTATGGCTACTGAAGACTATCGGCTTGCTATAAGCATTCTCCACAAGAACTCCCACCCTTACGACGTCAGTAACCACAAGCATAGCTGGGTCAAATGCCCATCCGCTAGCCTGGCCAGGAGAGGAGGCGCGGTAGACCTTTATCCTACCCCCAAGACCAACGGGCCCAATATGAAACCCGGTAGACACTATCCCTGCACCACTTGCATAGCGGAATGCTGCCTCTTCTATCTCGATCAGTCCAGAGTCCAGGTAGAGAAAGGCTGCACCAAAATAGGGAAGCGCAAATTGAACACAGCCATAATTAACAGTTTCGAACTGCCGAGCAAGAAGTGAAGAAACGCTTATATTGTCAATCCATCCAAGACCCGCTGGGTTGTAGAAGATAGCGTTCTCATCGTCTGCTATAGCCACAAATGCCCCGCCCATCCCTGAGGCGCGAGCCGATGTTGCGAGCTCGAATATACCGGCAACATTTGCGTAATTTCCAGCAAAGACCGCCAGGGCACAAACCGATATGATCAGCAAGGAAATGACAACTCCTCTACTCACCTAGAGATCACCAGCCTTCCTACAGCGGAGTTTCCCACATCTGTTGCCAGTACATATAGGTAAAGACCGTTTGCCAAGGATCGTCCAGCATGGTCTGTAAGGTTCCATGCATACTGGGTATCATATATCGACAGCTCTTCATCAAGCACTGTGATTCCCGCAACTGTGATAACCCTCAAACGTGCTTGCTTAGCTTCATCGGGCAGAGAATAGAAGAAGACCGCTTGAGTGCTTACTGGATTATCTGCCAGCTCCACAACTGGAATATCCCCGGTAGATGGGGTGTTCTGACTCGTTACTTCCTCAATTGCAGCACTAGCATTAATTTTGCCATGACCCCAGCTGGTATTTGGAACACTACCTGTAAATGTGTCCCGAGTCGCTGTTGACGTAAGAGCTAGCTTAATTTCATCTGATGTCAACTGTTCATCCTCAGAGAACATCAATGCTATCGCTCCAGTGACATGAGGAGCGGCCATGCTAGTCCCCAGATTCATTACATGGACTCCATCCGGATGTAAAAGATACAGCGCATACGCTGAATCAGACGAAAGCACAGAGCATATCCAAGCACCAGGAGCCACGATATCCGGCTTTAGCCTGCCATCGCGAGTTGGGCCTAGGCTAGAGAAATACGACAAAGCACCGTACTGAGTACTAGATGAAAAATCCTGCTCACCAGCCAGAGACATCCATTGAGCCTTGGTATTGAAAGATCCAACAGTGATGACCTTATTTGCGTTTCCGGGTTCATCAATTGTCAGAAGCGAATCTCCATCAATGATAGATCCACCACTGGAGGTTATCCAGCCATCAAACCTGCCTCCACCCCCAGCATCGGTGATAGTGATTGACCATTTTTCGCTACTGGTTAGCTCGCTAAGAGTGATTCTAGCTTCATTATCCTGGTTATTGGGGTTAGGCCCCGCAAATGCATTATCCACAACAATCATTCCAACCTTGGTTATCTCGCGCCCTATTGTTTCAGTAGCCACAGCCAACGAATCTCCAGTTGGTGAGGTAACGGTTATCTTAAATGTTGATGTCCCCGGGTACCACAACGACATCTCTAAAGAGTCCGATGCCGGATCAACCAAGAAAGTGAACTGGTTTCCTGAAAGCACACGTGCCACATGTAGGAACAAGTCACCTTCATTGCCTGCCGATACAACTATCGCTCTTCCTGGCTGATCTAGAAGCTCATCCAACCCCTGTTCAAAGAGACTTGTTCCATCGTGCGGACCATCCTGACCCCCCAGACTTAAGTTCACCACCGCTGGCAGGCCTGCCTCCTCAGCCTTGTCGAATATATAGCGCACACCTGAAAGGATATCCGAAGTATAGAAAGTGGTCTTTACCATTATTATCTGCGCTTTGGGCGCAACGCCCACCATTGCCGCACCTGAAGAAGAGCCATCTCCTGCAGCAACCCCAATTACATGTGTACCATGGCCGCTGCTGTCCGACTGACGAACAGTTCCGCTCTCCCCTCCAAACCCATTGGCAATATCCCTTTCTATATCTGATCGACCGTAATAGTCACTGAACAAACCGCTTGTTTGGTCCCAGATTGCCAGTATTCGCGATGACTCTTCGAGGCCATCTCCGTCAGAATCATATCGAAAATCAAGGTGCATGTAGTCTATCCCGGTATCTACAGCTCCTACAATCACGCCCTCCCCCACATCTGAGGTTGGCGGCGCATGCACATCATCCGCTCCTATACTCGGAACGCTTACGTCTAGTTTTGGCTCAGTTTTCCACGCTGGCTCCACATAAACAACATCTTGTGAGGCAATAAGCATCAAAAGAGAAGCAAGCGAAACCTTCATGCCTAGGATTGTTCCCGTGGACACTGTAACTGGTAACCCTAGGAAACTTGACCCGTAGAATGGATAGCTTACCTTCACTAACACACCAAGCTTTTCGCCGTTAGGTTCAATAGGGCTGACAATCAAGCCCCCCGGTCCAAAGACCTGCATCGATGATGCATATCTCGATAAATCACCATCTTCACTTTTCTCAGCTAGTATCATACGCAATACCGGTGACAGCTTAGCCTCCTGCCCACCCAACAACAGAAGGCTAAACAAAAAGATCATAAACGTAGCAATAATTAACTTCCGCACGTATAGCATCTCCTTATCTTCAAGGATTATTGGAAATCAATTCTACCTTCCCACATGTAATCGTACAAAGGCCTGCCTTGTGAAACCAACTCATTCATGGAAGATTACTTGATTATAACGCGGGAAACCCCGCTACCATCTTCTAAATCACCGCAATTATCGCCAAATAACAGGGTATTGACTTCAAAGAACATAACTGTTACAATGAACATATCGTTCAAGAGGGGAGCCTCTATGAACAATCAAAGAGGGTCAAAGGAGGTAGGGATGCTAAGACACATGTTGTTAGCGCTTCTTATCGTCGCCTTTGTGGGTACAATTGCGTACGCACAAAAGCTCACCATAAGCGAGATCGCGTGGGCTGGAACAGCAAGCAATACAAGCGATGAATGGGTTGAGCTTTTCAACCCAACAGATCAGCCTATAGATGTAACCGGATGGCTACTCACTTTTGGGGACAACACAATCGATCTCGGCCGTGCTGTAAACACAGCTATCGAACCGGGCGGATATTTCCTGCTAGAAAGGACTGATGATGACACCGTATCTGATATTGCCGCCGATATGACTTACACTGGCGGGTTGAGCAATGATGGAGTAATCCTTCGTCTTCTAGACGACACTGGGGAACTTGCAGATACAGCAAATGCTTTCCTAGAATCAGGTTGGGCTGCCGGCAGTGCAAGCAAGTCAGAGGTGGCTTATGCAACTATGGAGCGCATTGATCCAGCCGGTCCAGATCTAGCCGATAATTGGGCATCAAATAACGGCCTGATAACATGCGGTCATGATACAGCCGGCAAGCCGATTAATGGCACGCCGCGGGCCAAGAATTCGGCAACTATCCTACGAGAGACAGCACCTGCAGTAACGATCAATGTCCCTTCTGAAGAAGGGCAAATCGTCAGCGATTCCCTAGTCGTTTCCTGGGACTCCCATGATCCAGACGGAAATAATGACGCACTTGAGGTCGATATCTTAATCTCTACTGATGGTGGGGATACCTTTTCAGTGCTAGTTAGTGACCTTGTCGGCAATTCCTACGTCTGGGACACAACAAAGCACGAGAATGGCGATAAGTATCTACTGAAGGTAATCGCGAAGGACCCTGCTGGTTACCATGGACAGGCCACAAGCCCTCAGTTTGCTATAGCAAATTGATACTCACAGGCTATTTAGGCAGACCGCATATATGCTTAATCTGGGGCATGTGTGCGTAAGCCTCCCTTTTTCCAGCCTCGATGGCCTCTTCTACGTGCTTGAAAGCAAGCATGTTTATCCAGCCAACTTCAGGCCGGAGCAGAATGAAGCGGCCATCGAGCTGACGTCTTGCATTCTCCATCTGAAGCGCAGTAAGGGCGTGCGAGGTTATCCTTTGGGACTGAAGCAGTGCATCAAGTGTAGTCTTGACACTTCGTGTTAGAGGGGCGCCCGTATCCACAGCAATAACGGCATTAGCACCCATTTGGATCGTGACGCTTGCGGGGACTTTGTCAATTACTCCGCCATCTATTAAGTGTCGTCCCTGATGAGTAACAGGAGAGAATGTACCTGGAATAGCTGCGCTAGCAGCAATGGCCTTGTAAAGCTTTCCCTTGGTAATCACAATTCGCTCTCCGGTTTCTAGATCTGCCGCCACTACAGCAAATGGCATGTGAGTGTCCGAGAAATCCTTATTGGCTGTCAGCAACGAGAACAACTCGTAGATGCGAGACAAATCCTCAGGAAAACCCTCGCTTGTGCGCAAGTCTGACCCACGAACATACTCAATGAAACCACGCCCAATTGCCTTCTGTAATTCACGCATGGCGCTCTCCGAAACTTGAAGAAGCTCATTTAGGTCCAGGCAAGTAAGTAAAACGCTCAATCTAGCAAGATCCATTTCAAGCGCTCTGGCAGCTCCCATAACAGCACCCATACTTGTCCCGCTAATGAAATCCACAGGGATTTCGTTCTCAGCCAAAGCCATAAGAATGCCAAGGTGGGCAAAGCCCCTCGCTCCACCGCCGCCAAGAGCTAACCCGATTTTTCTTCTCATTGGCAAGAAAAACCCCCTTTGCCGCATAATAGACTAGCAAAGGGGGAAAGACAACTATATGTTTTAGTAAGGCATTCCGCCCGGCATCTGTTGCGGCATAGGCGGTGTATCCTCTTTTTCTTTTATCTCGGCAACCAGCGCGTCAGTAGTGAGAAGCATGCCCGCGATTGATACTGCATTCTGTAGGGCAGAGCGAGTTACCTTAGTTGGATCGATGATCCCCGCCTTGAACATATCACGGTATGACTCGGTTAGAACATCAAATCCTACCCCTGCCTTCTCTTCCTTTACTCGCTCAACGATAATTGCCCCCTCGAATCCAGCGTTATTAGCTAGCTGTCGCAAAGGGGCCTCAATAGCTCGGGCCAGAATCTTCACTCCTACCGCTTCATCTCCCTCAAGCTTCAGATCCTTCAGTTTGCGCAAAGCATTCAGAAGTGCCGTACCGCCACCGGGTAAAATCCCTTCGTCAACTGCCGCTTTAGTTGCTTCAAGAGCGTCTTCCATGCGATGCTTTTTCTCGGAGAGCTCTGTTTCGGTTGCCGCGCCAACCTTGATCACAGCAACTCCTCCTGCCAACTTTGCCTTACGCTCTTCTAGCTTCTCGCGATCGTAATCTGAGTCTGTGTTCGCGATCTGGGCATCAATCTGCTCAATGCGCCCCTTAATCGCGTCTGCGGCACCCGCACCACCAACAATCGTGGTGTTGCTGCCATCAACCTTTACACGCTCAGCGCGCCCAAGCATGTCAAAGGTGGTATCCTTAATCATCATCCCCGCGTCTTCGGCAACTACAGTTCCGCCTGTCAAGACAGCAAGGTCCTCAAGCATTGCCTTACGCCGGTCCCCAAACCCAGGCGCCTTAACAGCACAACTAGAGAGGGTGCCCTTCAGTTTGTTCAGCACTAACGTAGTCAGAGCTTCGCCAGTTACATCCTTGGCTATAATTAGCAATGGCTTGCCGCTCTGAGCAATCTTTTCAAGCAATGGTACCAGGTCAGCTGCATTCTTAAGCTCCTGGTCAGTTATCAAGATATATGGATCTTCCAGACCAACTTCCATTTTCTTGGGGTCTGTCACGAAATAAGGAGATATATATTCGCGATCGAATTGCATCCCCTCGACAACATCGTAGTACGTCTCGATGGTCTCGGAATCCTCTACGGTGATTACACCATCCTCGCCCACGGCTTCCATAGCGTCTGCGATAATCTTCCCTATGGATTCATCATTGGCCGAAATCGTTGCTACCTGAGCAGTCTCATCTTTGGTCTTAAGAGCACGGCTCTGCTCTTTAAGCCCCTCAACAATTTTCGCCGAGCCCTTCTCCAGACCTCGTTTGAGCTCCATTGGGTTTGCTCCAGCAGCAAGATTCTTGAACCCTTCTTCGATCATAGTGTGAGCGAGAATAGTTGCCGTGGTTGTTCCATCACCAGCGATGTCATTTGTCTTTGAGGCAACCTCTTTCACAAGCTGGGCCCCCATGTTCTCGTAAGGGTCTTTATACTCCTGTTCTTGGGCAATGGTAACTCCATCGTTGGTGATATCCGGACTACCAAATTTTTTATCAATTATCACGTTGCGGCCACGTGGCCCAAGCGTGATGCGGACCGCTTCTGCCAGTTTGTCGATGCCCGCCTTCATGCGCCGGCGTGCTTCTTCACCAAATATTACTTCCTTTGCCATTTTTAATCCCCCTTTATCTATTTAATGATGGCAAGGATATCGCTCTCTTTGACAAGCAGAAGTTTATCTTCGTCAACCTCAATCTCTGTGCCTGCAAAGCTGGAAACGATTATCTCATCGCCCTTTTTGACGCTGAACTTTTCTTCAGTCCCTAGTTCCAGAACTTTGGCGCGAACAACCTTCTCACTTTTTGCGCTCTCCGGAAGAACAATCCCCCCTGTCGTCTTTCTCTCTTCTGGCTCAATTTTCTGCGCCAGAATACGTTTTCCCAATGGCTTGATCTTCATTCTTCTATCCCTCCTTACGGGTTGATTAGCACTCTCAAGGCTAGCCTGCTAAACGTATTGTAACCGCCGACCTTTTCCCAGTCAAGAGCACACAAAAGTTGTTTCTGGTACAACACGATGTTACATTAGTGCTATGCCCTCAGGTAAAGCACATTTGAGGATAGAAATGGTAGTCTTTGCTTTATGCCTTGCTTTGGGGTTATATATGCTCAAAGCAGAAGTAATTGAGCCCGTCTATCTTTCCTTCTTTCTCGGAGCATACCTCTTTTCAAGCCTTTTTCTTACCCCTGATCTCGACCTAAAACAGAGCATTGCTTTTCGACGCTGGGGAGTAGCTCGCTTCCTATGGTTACCTTATGCTCGCTTCTTCCACCACAGAGCACTATCTCATCACATAGTATTTGGGCCGCTCACACGCATCGTATACTTAGGGGTAGTTTTATTTGTGGCAATAATAGCCATAGCCAATCTAACTGGTTGGCAAATGCGATTTTATGTACCCCATTGGGCAGTGATTCTCTCTATCCTGGCCGGCCTCTACCTACCTAATCAAATCCACACGCTCGCTGATGCTCTCTGGTCGATCAGGCGTCATTACTAAGGTGTTGTGATGGCCTTTTCGCAGCTCTATAATAGGAGACATGAAGGAGTGGACTGTTTATCTAATTGCAGTCTTGGCAGTAGTCGGCGCAATCGTCTTGTGGCAGGTGGCCGGGCCTTACTATGAAGTTGGCATAGCATCTTGGTACGGTCCGGGCTTCCAAGGCAATCGCACCGCAAATGGAGAGATTTATGATATGAATGATATCAGCGCAGCCCATAAGACTCTACCATTTGGCGCAGTGGTTCGAGTTGTGGAGCTAGACACAGGCAGAAGCGTGATAGTAAGAATCAATGATCGCGGTCCGTTCATCAAGGGTAGAATTATTGACCTTTCAAAGGGGGCGGCTGAGAAACTGGGCATAGTTGACAAAGGGATCACTCGCGTAGGATTGCGTATTGTCAGCTGGCCAGCAGATGAATAGCGGTCAAAATAGAGCATAAGCTGAGGAGTGATTAGATAATGGGACTTGCAGTCAGTGAAATGAGAAAAGGAATGGTGATTCTCTATGACGGCGAGCTATATGAGATCGTTGATTACGAGCACTCTAAAAGAGGTCGGGGAGGAGCAATAGCCCGCACACGGCTGAGACACCTGAAAACTGGACGAAGCCTGTCCACCACCTTCAAGGGATCCGAGAACACGGAGTCCGTCTTTTTGGAATCCCGTTCCATACAGTATTTATACAATAGCGGTGATAGTTATGTTTTCATGGATAAAGAACGCTTCGACCAGTTTCCTGTACCAGCCGACGTTCTAGGCGAACAGGCTAAGTTCATAGTAGAAGGAGTGGACGTTATCGGGTATTACCAGATGGATTCACTAGTAAAGGTGGAACTCCCCAATTTTGTGCAGTTAAAGGTGATACATACTGAACCCGGGGTAAGGGGCGATACGGTTTCTAACGTGGAGAAACCTGCCACCTTAGAGAGTGGAGCGGTAGTACAAGTCCCTCTCTTCGTTAAGGAAGGCGACAGCCTAAAAATAGACACGCGCGACGGCACATACGTGGAACGCACGTAGGAAAGGAGGGATGATGGCAGAACGAAAGGTAGAAATCGTTGATGAAGACGGTCGCATCACAATAACAGAGGATGTTATCGGAGCAATCGCCAAAATCGCCGCAGGCAAAGTCGACGGTATAGCTCTGTCCGCTGGCGGCGCGGGAGGGATAAAGAGTTTCTTTGGCGGGGAAGACCTGTCACCAACCATCAAGACCGACCTAACTGACGATGGAGTGCATATCGAGCTGCGCATCACCGTCGAATATGGCTATCCTGTTCATGAAGTTGCGCGCGGGATTCAAGCTAATGTGCAGACAGACATTGAGAAACTAGCGGGCGTCACAGTAACCGGAGTCGACGTTTTTGTGCGAAAGGTAGTCGCTCCACACACGCCAACTGAGAGCATTGACGAGGAGTGAGGGAGGGAAAAGAATGGTAGATTCAGAGAAAGGGAGTGTAGGAATCTCCAAGGAAGTGGTAACAGCTAT
>JAGYNL010000095.1 GCA_018399865.1 Candidatus Bipolaricaulota bacterium
ATCAAGCGCTTTGTTCTCTGAGGCCTTCGTGCTCTTCGTGTCCTTCGTGGTAAAACAGTTCTGTGCCTCAGTTAGACTCTCAGCGGCTGACCTTTTGTCTTTAGTTACCCACTCGAGACGACAAAGAGCCTATCTTTTTTTGCAAGAAATCAGGCGTCAGCCGCAGCTTCATAAAGCTAAGGCACATGCCAAACGGCTACCATTAGCACGGCCTGCTGCCGTCAAGCTGGAGGGTGTATAATATGCCAAAAGATATAATCTTACTTACAGATCAGAACATCGATATCGAACAGGTAGTATCAGAATTAAGCGAGCTCGAGATCGGTGCAGTGGCCACGTTTGTAGGTGTGGTGAGAAAAGACTCCGACCGTCAGAAACCCGGATACTTGGAATACGAAGCAGACCCCGAAGCAGTTCTGCCCGGCATGCAACAGATCTGCACACAGATGAAAGATCGTTGGTCAGACATCAGAAGGATCGCCATAGTTCATCGCATAGGCAGACTCACCATTGGTGATATAATCGTCTTGATAGCTATATCTTCCGCGCACAGGCAGCATGTTTTCGACGCCTTGCACTACGCCATCGATCAACTAAGAAATAGTGTCCCCATCTCCAAGAAAGAGATCCATCAAGGAGATAGACCGTGAAACAGAGTGACTTACCCAAGATGTACCCGATGCTGTCCGTAGAACAGGCTAAAGATCGCGTTTTGACTGGTCTGCTCCCATTAGAATCTGAGTCTATCCCCATTCTGTCCGCATTGGGTAGGATACTAGCACAAGACATCAGTGCAGCTTATGACATTCCCCCGCACGCCAATACAGCCATGGATGGTTATGCAATACGCTCAGCTGATACCACTAAGGCAAGCGAGCAAAACCCCGTCAGACTCAGAATCATTGGCCAAGTGGCAGCAGGGTATGTGAGTAGTCGATCCGTCAGCTCAGGCAAAGCTATAAGGATCATGACCGGCGCGCCGATGCCTTCAGGCGCAGATGCAGTGGTTCGTTTTGAGCGAACTTGCCTAGATGGTCAAGATATCGAGATTACTCAGCCAGTACCAATTGGAGACGAAGTTAGAATCGCAGGGGAAGACGTGCGCAGGGGCGAAGTAGTACTGAAAAAAGGGAGAAGACTCAAACCCCAAGATATAGGAATGCTGGCATCCTTTGGCAAAAGCAACATCGAGGTCACAAGGCGCCCACGAGTGGGGGTTCTTGCTACCGGCGATGAGTTAGTAGCTATCGATGCCCCTCTTGCTCCAGGAAAAATACGAAATTCAAACAGCTATTCGACAAGCGCCCAAGTGCTAAAATATGGAGGCGAGCCTGTTCTACTGGGAATAGCTTCTGATAATAAAGACGATATCATAGGAAAGATCCACACCGGCCTTGAGCAAGGAATCGATCTCCTGGTTGTCTCTGGAGGAGTATCAGTTGGCGACTTCGACATGGTTAAGAAGGTCCTTGCCGCAGAAGGAGAGATTGGCTTCTGGCAAGTGCGGATGAAGCCAGGTAAACCCCTTGCTTTCGGGCATATCCTCTATGGCAAAAAGAGAATCCCTGTCTTGGGCACGCCCGGAAACCCAGTATCTACAATGATTTCATTTGAGATGTTTGCCCGCCCAATGATCTTAACTCTTCTCGGTGCGGTGGACGCCGAGCACGAAATAATCACCGCAAAGCTCGCTGATTCCATCACTTACAAGGATGATAGGCGGCATTTCCTACGGGTTAGGCTAGATAAAGACGGCAGAGGATACGTGGCACATCTAACGGGGGACCAAGGCTCAGGAATCTTAAAATCTATGGTACAAGCAGATGGATTGGCAATTATCCCTGAGCAGTGTAGCAGCGTAGAGCCGGGAACGGAAGTTCAAGTTATCATATTGGGAGATAGGATATGACCAATCCACAGAAAACGCCTATCAGAATAGGTATCCTTACCATTAGCGATCGCTGCTATCGCAGTGAAAGCCAGGATGAAAGCGGCCCACTGATCTGCGAATTTGCTCAGAAGCGTCTTGATGCAATCATCGAAGTACAGTCTATCGTCCCAGATGTAAAGGAAGAGATAACAAAAACCCTAATCCAGTGGGCTGATACCATTGGGCTTGATATCATTCTGACAACTGGCGGGACAGGTTTTGCCTCACGCGATGTCACACCCGAGGCAACGATGGCTGTAATCCAGAGGCAGGCGCCCGGACTGGCAGAGGCAATGCGAATTCAAGGAATCGCAAATACGCCACACGCTATGCTATCGCGTGCCGTAGCGGGGATACGAGGCCATACCCTAATTGTGAACCTGCCTGGTAGCCCGAAGGCAGTTACTGAAAGCCTCGAAGCAATCGCACCGGCCATTCCACATGCTGTATCCATCTTGCGCGAAGATGCCGACACTAAACATGAATACCACAAATAAGATAGCTGTCTATCAAGAAAGACCAGTTGGTTACGAAGCTGTCGCGGCAAGCTAGCTAGCCGGTTTATGGTTTCTTAGACCCTAGAGCCTGCTTGACTTTAATGGCATTCGTCGGGTACAACAAACGATGTTTACGGGAGGGAGTAAATGGACGAATACGAAGTTGATCTTATGGACTATCTAGAGGTGATGTGGAAAGGAAAGTGGATTATTCTAGCCTGTCTCGTTGTAGCTGTTGCAGCAAGCGTAGCAGTGATGTGGACGCGACCAAATGAATACTCGGGAACAATACACTATCAGCTATATGAGTCTTTGTCAGCTTTTTCCATATCCGGCCTTGATAAGCAAGAAGTGGTGAACACTTTTTTAGATTTTGAACCGGAGTACGAGGATAACGGGATTGTCCTTAAGGCAGGAGTAGAGAATAGCCGTATAAAGGTCAGTCTAGCTGGAGCTGTTTCACCAGATGCCATCGTAGCAATGTTCCAAACCCTCGCCAGCTCTGTGGATAGACGCCTAGAAGATTATGCCGGCAGGCAAATTGAGCAAGCATTGGTCGATACCAGGCTCAATATAGATCAACTAACGCCTCAGCGCGAAGCAATCAAGGCGCAGATTGCAGCCATTGATTCTCCTGACCCAGAAAACCCATTGCTCAATTACCTCACTCAGAACGTCAGTCAACTTGAAGCAACACTTGTACGGGAACAGGTCAAACTCGAAACCTTAGATAGCATAAACCCGGGAACGCTATTTACACTCGAAAAACTAGGTGATCCCATTGTTTCTCTCGTAGGCCCGAATCGCAAGATGTCTGTTGCGGTTGCTGGTGTGCTTGGCCTGTTCGTGGGAATTCTGCTTGCCTTCTTCGTTCATTATCTAAGAAGCGCCCGTAAAAGAGAGCAGGCAAAGTAAGAACAGTTACCTTTGCTTTTTACTCCTTGCGGAAAATGTCGGCCTCGCTGTTTCCGCTGACTATATTGTCCTTCAGAACAACGTTTACAACATTGCTACCTACGTGTATCCCTTGCTGATTTCCTGTGACCGTGCATCCGGTGATAATAAGGTTACGCGTGGTTTGACACTCAATTCCGAAGCTTGCGTTGTTCTTTACCACACAATTCTCTATCAGCATAGTGTCTATTACTCCCCGCGGGCCAATGACATGAATACCCATCCATTCATTTCCCTCAACAATACAGTTTCGGATAGTAACGGTGTCTAACATCTCACGGTTGACTTCTATCCC
>JAGYNL010000096.1 GCA_018399865.1 Candidatus Bipolaricaulota bacterium
AATGTCTTTATCGGAAAGACTGTATGGGTCATTGTAATAGTGATAAGAAAAACCAATCTCTAGGTCGTAGATATCGCTATTTGGCGCTCGGTAAGAACACAAAGAAGCCGTGGAGGAAAAAGGAATCAACACTAATAAACTGAAAAGCACAAATACCGCGTTACCCCTCGAGAATAACAACTTCATCACCTCTTCCTCTAAGCTTACAATCTGCTTATCGCTTATACGACCTAAACCTTCCACCGGGTGGGTGAGCAATGTCCAGCACGCTATAGGCATAGGTTTACACGCCTAGTTTTACTATACAGGATAAGCCTTTTAGGCCTGTCATTGCATCAACAATCATCATATTATCAAGCGATCTTCTTTCAGGTTGAATTTACAAGCCTCTCCAACCACACCGAGTTACAATGTTAGCAGATTCTACAGACACCTTCATACACCGAAGATCAATGAGACCAAGAACTGCTCTTCAACTGTCGATCACTGTTGCTACACCTATCAGTCGGTTTTTATGCCTTGTCCGAACAGGATAGAATATGTCAGTATGACCATCAAGGGGAAGATCATTATTACGGGGCGCCCAGGAGTAGGCAAGACAACGCTGATTGAGTCAGTTATATCAGCACTACCTATTCCAATCGGAGGCATGATCACGAAGGAGATCTGCAAATGCGGACATCGAGTTGGATTCTCTGTTATTGACTTAACTACGCACCTGGAAGGTGTTCTTGCCCATATCCATCAGCCAGATGGACCTAAGGTTGGCCGCTATCACGTGAATCTTAATGACTTAGTAAACATCGGAATAGAAGCAATCGACCGGGCGCGTGAACAAGGAAGGTTAGTAGTCGTAGATGAGATTGGCCCCATGGAGATCAGTTCTCCCAAATTCATTCCGGCCGTGCAGCATGTCATTGAAGCTAATCTGCCGTTTATCATCTCCACGCACGCCTATCTCAATCACCCGTTAATCCACAGCCTAAGGCAGCAGTTTTGTCTGTATCGAGTAAAGACAGGAAACCGCGATCAACTAGCCAAGCGCATAATTCAGGAATTCATCTAGAAAACGGATGTTACTCTCCGCCAGGCTGAGGAAGAACATTCTTCTCAAGAAAGCGACTCACAATAACAGCGTCTATCGCTAAGGCCACCTTGTCGCCAACCTGCAATTCAGTCACGGGTTTGGCTGTATCCGTACGAGGAGGATTTAGAAGGCCAATAGAAGATCCCGATGGAAGGCCTCGCTTTTCTAGAAGCGCAAGACCGACCTGTGTCTCTCCCAGGCTGACACAGCTGGTCACCCTGCCTAAATACGTACCGTTCTTGTCTACCACAGCTGCTTCCCCACGGACGGGACGGCAACCGGGTTGAGTAACCTGAAAACGTACAAGCTCGCGTTTCTGGTTGGTGTACATAGAAACACAACTTTCCCTGCCAATGAAAAACGGCTTGTGCAGCTTGATGTAACCCCCAAATCCTGCTTCAAAAGGGTCGACCTTATGCGGGCCGGAAAGCTCGTGTCCATACAAGGGAAAGCCGGCCTCCGTGCGAGTGGAATCACGTGAGGCAAGACCACAGGGAATCAACCCAACAGGAGATCCTACTTCAAGAAGCCTGTTCCATAGCCAAATAGCATCATCAGAAGCTAGGTAAAGCTCATAGCCAATGTCTTCCCCTGTATAGCCGGTGCGCGCAACCATCATCTGATGACCATCTACGATGATCTCGCAAAACTCTGTGCGCTTGAGCACTGCCACGCTGTTGCGCTGGTCAGGTCCAAGTATACTCCTTAGGATCTCATCGCTTCTTGGCCCTTGAAGGGCAATATCCATGACTCCTCTTTCCTGCTTCAGATTCTGAAGAGTTACACGGGGACCAATACCTCGCCCCGGCATTTCATAATCAACCACGTACTGACTATCATTTAGCCCAGTAAGCCACTGCCAATCCTTGTCCTCATTAGAGGCATTCACAACAAGAAGATACCTATCCGCACTGCGACGATAGACAAAAATGTCATCGATCACATCCCCGTCTGGGTCCAACAAGTGAGCATATTGCGACTGGCCATCAGAAAGCCATGCAGCGTAGTTGGCCGTGACATTGTTGAGAAACTCAGTTGCGTAATCCCCTGAGACCTGAAAAACGCCCATATGTCCCAGATCGAACAAGCCAGCAGCGTTTCTTATGGCACGATGCTCTTCAAGGGCTGACGTATACCAAACGGGCATCTCCCATCCAGCGAAGGGAACTAGTTTTGCCCCTAGCGCCTTGTGTGTTTCATAAAGAGGTGTGCGTTTGAGCTCACCTTCCAATTCCTGCCAAGTAAACAGCTCTCTGTCTAAGCTTTCAGATGGAAGACCCAGCTTCTTTTGGGCCACAAAGTACGGCTTATGAATAGAGAATAGCTCAGGCTTACGTTCATATACCGAGGCTATATCAGCACCTGGAGAGATATCCATCTCTTCAGTCGACAGCCACTTCCGCCACTGCTCGCAAACATCCTCTTCCACAATGTATTCTACAAACGCTGGCCCCTGAACTTTGCGAAAGAGATCATCTTCATCAAACAATATGTAACCGTCAGCAAGCCCACAAAGCCACTTATAAACATCAGACCCGTTTTCTCTTGGGGTAAGCACTATGTACTCTTGATCTCCAGTGCATCCAACGATAAGACTGGATATCAACAATCCTTTCTGGTCAAACAATAACGTTTCCAGTTTGTCACCTAGAGAAAGAGACAGGATGTCTGAGGTAGTTGCCTCATGGAGCAAAGCCCTACTGCGTCCGCCCCGCACTCGTAGGATCGTCCATCGACCGTTATAATCTTGCCTTTTCACAAAAGCAACCTTGGGATCAACGCGAGTTACTAATTCGCGAACTTGTTCTTTGGCTCTCTCAAGCACTTGCAAGTCAACCTTTCCCCGCGAAAGGTCCCCGCTAAGGCCAAGGTAAGAGAAGGGTTGAATAGCACTCAATACCTTGGCAATTATCGATGCGAGAATTTCCATCTCTTCCTTTCCCATCCCGCGTTGTGTAGCCCAGGGCGTTCCCAAGCGTATTCCGCGGGCATCAGCAGCGCTATGATCGCCGGGAATGGTATTTTTGTTACATACAATACCAACCAAGTCCAGCACACGCGAGGCAATCTCACCCATCATCGTGAATCCTGTTTGAGTGGCAATTTCCTTCAGATCCACCAACAGCAGGTGCGTATTCGTTCCACCGTAAGCAATGGTCAGCCCTTCTCTTGTTAGTGCGTCAGAAAGATACCTCGCGTTTTCGACAATGCGTCTCTGCAGCTCTTTGAATTCCTGGCGACAAGCAAGCTTCAGCGCCACAGCAATGGCAGCAAATTTATTTACATGTGGTCCACCTTGCTCGCCAGGGAATATGGCAGTATCGATTCGAGCAGCAATTTCAGGATCGGTCGATAGAATTACCGCGCCCCGGGGGCCGCATAGTGTTTTGTGAGTAGTAAATGATACAACATCAGCAATCCCAATTGGATTAGGATATACCCCGCCAATGATCATCCCTGCCGTATGAGCAACATCCGCCAGCAGAATTGCGCCAACAGCATCAGCAATCTTGCGGAACGCATGCCAATCCGGCTGCCAAGGGTAGGATGTAAATCCTCCAATGATCATCTTCGGTTTATGAATCTTCGCAAGATGCATCATCTTTTCGTAATTCAGCCGTCCGGTGTTACGATCTGCAGCATAGGAGAGTATCTTGTAACGCTTCCCAGTTATGTTGAATTCAGAGCCATGAGTTAGGTGGCCCCCTTCCGAGAGATCCATTCCCATTACTACCTCGCCCGGTTCAACAAATGCCTCATAAACAGCAAGATTCGCTGCTGCTCCTGAAAGCGGCTGAACATTAGCGTGAATTCTTTCCGCTGGCCAATCCGGCGTAGCAAAGCATTCTGCGGCGCGCCGCCCAGCAAGGGATTCAATGAGATCCGCCATCTCTGTGCCTTTATAGAAGCGCCAATCAGCGTAACGGCGGTGAGCGGAAAGTTGCATATCAAGATCAGCCAGATCATCCAAGGACGCGTAACGCATAGCCGGTCGTGGGTAACCCTCAGCGTAAACACTGGTAAATACTGATCCAAGCGCTTCGCGTACTTCTGGGGGAGTTAAGCTTTCAGAGGGAATAAGGATTATCTTTTCCTGTTGGCGGCGCTGCTCGGCACTGATCTGGGCCGCGATTTGGGGATCACTCTGTACAAGATGACTCAGATTAAGCGTGTCGCTCATGTCTGCTCCTTTTGCCAATCTATCGTGTCGGGGTGTAGTCTACGGGGAAAATGATGATCTTTCCAACCCGCTCGCGGAAGTAAGTATAAGCCCCCACTTACAAGCGAATGCCCGCCAAGGATCACTGGAATCCTCGCCTGGGACGCGGCCACGGTGAACTCCCGCCAAAACGGATCCCGAATAGCCATATGATCTCGTAAATCACTGGCAAACCGGTCACTCGCAAGTGGTAGCTTTCCTTCTCTGGCAAGCAACGGTCGCGTGTCAATGATCGCGCCGTCGCACGCATTCGACAATTTTCTGAAGAAGGCATCGGCGCCCCTTTCTGTAAGCATATCCTTCATTAATATTGTCCTGGTAGAGGGGTATGCGCGCATACCTCTACCCTCACTAAGAACGTTAGTGCGACATGCAGTCTCCTTCTCGAAATGTGCCCAGGTAATCGGACTCACCCTGCCAATAATCACCAATTGCGCATCACGAGACCTTATAAGCTTCAACACTTGAGGAATGTCCTGCTGGTAATAACTGATGGTTTTAGCATACAGGGAAAATCTTTCTCCGCCAAAAGCTGTTGCAGCAAGTAGTAGGACATCTGTTGGAGTATCTATGTCGTATTGTGTGGCAAGCTCACGCGAAAGGCAATTGCAACTTATTCCAGCATCAGAAAGCGCAAAACCAAAGGAATTATCAATATCTGGAAGATCCAGAGAAAGAAGATGTCTCGGCTGGGCTACTGCTACGTAATCACAACTGTAGAAGTTGTTAAACAGAGCCCCTGGTTCTTTACGTTGGGCAAAGGCAACCAGAACTTGTATCCGCTTTGCATCTAAGAATACCCCGCTTCCACTTCCAAAGTAGACAAGCCCATCAATTGAATACTTATCAATGATGTGCTGTAACATCTTCCCGAAGTGAAACGGCGATGAGCTACCCTCAACTGAAACCGATAGACCGCATTTGGCAATTTCCTCAGCAAATGAATTGTCCTCTGTCACTAGGACGATCTCTCTTATACCAGCCTCATGAAGAGCTCTGGCAAGATCCGATGACGATGCCACCCGGGCCATTTCTACCATTTTCTCGCCGTCGCTTCTTCCAAGAGGAGCATGCATGATTATAGCTGCTGTTCTAAACATAATGGCATTCTAGCAGAAGATGCTGATATGAAGCGAACCTGGCCTAAATCTCATCCATCGACAAGTGCTCTAGTTTCCCAACTTGGGGTACAGAAAGCATGATTTAGTCTACAATCACATATAAAACCCTCCCAATATTTCACGGGAGGGATAAGCTCTTGCCAGCACCTAGCAGAACAAACTAAGCAACCTTTCTAGCGTCGATTAGCGCCTTCTTCGCGGACGTGCATCAGTTATCATCTTTGCCTCACCAATGTATGGGAGCAGGGCAAGCTTGCGAGCGCGGTTAATCTCGCGAGCAACCTGTCTTTGATGCTTCGTGCATAAATGCGTCGCGCGCTTGGGGAGGATCTTTCCCAGGCGATTCATATACTGCTTCAATTCTTCGGGTTTCTTGTAGTCGAGAACTATCTCGTGCTCACATACTCGACATACTTGTTTTCGTCTATAAAACATGTCTTAGAAAGGAACCTCCTCATCTTCACTAGCTGAGCTTT
>JAGYNL010000097.1 GCA_018399865.1 Candidatus Bipolaricaulota bacterium
GCTTGAACCGCTCCACATTGACGATATTATTTACAAAGTGGGCATGTCGCCCACTCAGGCCGCGCAGATCCTCCTCATGCTGCAGATGCAGGGTTTGATTGAGCAGATCGAAGGGCGGCGTTATATCAGAAGTCCGTAGGAGGTTTCGCCTATGAGCGTGCAACGCACCTTGGTTATATGTAAGCCCGATGCTGTGCAGAGAAGGCTAGCAGGGAGAATCATATCCCGTTTTGAAGATAAGGGATTCAAGATAGTTGGCCTCAAGATGATGCAGGTTGATGAGGCCCTAGCCCAGACACACTATAAGGAACATGTCCAGAAGCCGTTCTTCCCCGAGCTACTTTCGTTCATCTCGTCCTCGCCAATAATGGTCATGGCAATCCAAGGAGAGAACGCAGTCGAAGTTGTGCGAGGGCTGATGGGAGTTACCAACCCACAGATGGCGGCACCTGGGACAATCCGGGGAGATTTCGGACTTAACCTGACCAAGAACCTTGTACACGGCTCTGACTCTGCTTCATCTGCTGAGCGTGAGCTGGCTCTGTTCTTCTCCGAAGATGAGCTGTTTGATTACCAACTATCGCTCGAGAGCTGGTGTTAGTAGACATGGTTTTTCCGAATCATCGATTACTGATCGGCTCGCAAGAAAAGGAGAATTATGAAGCTTTCCAAGCGTTACCAGCCGTCTCAAGTGGAGAAGGAGATCTATCAATTCTGGGATAAGGCTAGCTTTTTCCGCGCAGACATAGAAAAACCCACTAAGGGCCCGTTCTCCATCGTGATTCCACCCCCTAACGTAACCGGGCGGTTACATATGGGGCACGCGCTCAATAATACGCTTCAGGATGTCATAATCCGCTACAAACGCATGGATGGTTACAACGCCTGCTGGTTCCCAGGTACAGATCATGCTGGCATCGCAACCCAGAACGTGGTAGAGAAAATGTTGGCTGAACAAGGGACTTCCAGGCACGAGATAGGTCGCCAGGAATTTGTGTCCCGTGTTTGGGAGTGGAAAGAGAAGTATGGCTCCGAGATCATTGAGCAGTTGAAATCCCTTGGTTGCTCATGCGACTGGTCACGACAGCGGTTTACCCTTGATGAAGGACTCTCCAAAGCAGTCCGCCAAGCGTTCGTGAGGCTTTATGAAGAAGGCCTAATCTACCGCGGAAGCTACATGATAAACTGGTGTCCCCGCTGCGAAACCGCCTTATCTGATATAGAAGTAGAACACAAGGAAATAGAAGGCCATCTATACTATGTGCGGTACCCACTGAAAGATGGAGGACATGTCACCATAGCAACCACTCGGCCAGAGACCATGCTTGGTGATAGCGGGGTGGCGGTAAACCCTGACGACGAGAGGCACAATCACCTTATTGGAAAAATCGCTATTCTTCCCTTATTAAACCGCGAACTACCAATCGTTCCCGCGGAAGAAGTGGACCCAGAATTTGGAACCGGCGTACTCAAAATAACACCAGCACACGACCCCATTGATTTGGCAATCGGAAGGCGTCACAACCTTGCCTTTATAAACATCTTCACCAACCAAGGCAAGATCAATGAGAATGGCCAACGCTTTGCAGGATTAACCCGTGAGGAGGCACAAAAAGCTGTCGTTGCAGAACTCGAGCAAGAAGGATTGCTAGAGAAAATAGTTCCTTATACACACGCAGTGGGGCATTGTCAGCGTTGTCAAACCGCGGTTGAACCACTTGTCTCTAACCAGTGGTTTGTGCGCATGAAGCCACTAGCCGAAGAGGCGATCGCCGCAGCGCTCGATGGACGTATACGCTTCATCCCTGACCGCTGGAAAAAACTTTACTTTGATTGGATGGAAAACATTGAAGATTGGTGCATCTCGCGGCAGCTATGGTGGGGCCACCGAATTCCGGTGTGGTACGCACCAGATGATAAACCCTTTGCCGCACACAGCCAGCAAGAAGCACAAGACAAGGCCAAGGCGCACTACGGCCATGCTGTGGAGTTGCGGCAGGAAGAGGATGTACTGGACACCTGGTTTTCTTCTTCATTATGGCCTTTTTCAGTGATGGGTTGGCCAGAGAAGACCGCTGATCTTGACTATTTCTATCCCTCATCTGTCCTTATAACGGGCTTTGATATTCTCTTCTTCTGGGTGTCACGCATGCTGATGATGGGGCTTCATTTCACAGGCCAGGTCCCATTCCCCGAGGTGTACATAACCCCATTGATTGTCGATGCAAAGGGGCAGAAAATGAGCAAGTCAAAGGGAAACAGCATTGACCCCATGGAGGTGAAAGAAACCTATGGGATGGATGCATTGCGTTTCTCTTTGGCTCAATCAACCTCAAAGGGCAGATCCATGCGCCTGCCCCAATCCCTTCTCGATGAAGCGCGCAATTTCCTCAATAAGGTATGGAACATGTCAAGGTTTGTGCTCCTTAACCTGCAAGAAGAGCGTCCCGGGCTTCCAGCAAGCATTACAGCTCTTGAAGACCGCTTCATCCTATCGCGGCTATCAGCCACAATTCTGTCCATCCGTGATAACATGGAGGACTACAACTTCAACCTAGCAGTGGAAGCATTGTACGCTTTTGTTTGGCACGACTTCTGTGACTGGTACCTAGAAATGGCCAAGGAGAGGCTTTCAACAGCAGACCAACAGGTTCGCGGTGTTCTCTACTATACTCTAAGAGAAACCCTGAAGCTCCTACACCCGTTTGTGCCTTTCATAAGCGAAAGATTATGGCAAACCTTGGAAGAGAAGCCTTCCTCAATTAGCTTGGCCAAGTTTCCTGAGCCGCTGGATAGGGATTACGATGCAGAAGAGCAAATGGAGGTTTTTCAGGAAGCTGTACGCGCCGTACGCTCTATTCGAGCGGAGCTCTCTGTACCTCAGAGTGCGAAGCCGAAGGTTATTGTTCGCACCAGCAACCAAAACATAGCAGATTTGATCATACAGCTTCAGGGTTCGTTGTGCACACTATGTCAGGCCGAAAGTTGGCAAGTATCAGCAGACACTAACCCACCACCTAAGGGATCAGCAAGACAAGTGATTACCGGAGCTGACATATTCATACCACTAGCCGATTTCATAGATATAGAAGCAGAAAAAAACAGAATAAGCAAAGAGATTGCTCAGGTAGAAACAGATCTTCAGCGTGTGGAGAAGAAC
>JAGYNL010000098.1 GCA_018399865.1 Candidatus Bipolaricaulota bacterium
GGAGTCGGGGTACTACACGGTGAGCCAAGGGGACCAGCGGGTGCAAATAACACCGCTTGCTGGTGCGACTGCTGCAAGCGATTATTACGATCTGACTAACAGCCAGTCTAATACAGGTCACGAAGAAACAAACACAGCTGTGATGTTCCTATATCGGAACACGACGACAGGTGAGATATCCCTGGTTGTACTGTTGAGTGGTACAGGGGGTACGGCAGGCACAACGTCATTTACCTTGTCAGGAGTTCCTGCTGGAGCTAGTTTCACTGTTCAGGATGATGGCGCGGTCGATTTTCGCGAGGTGTGGGAGCTTACGCCTCCCACTGGCAAGGTTAACTGGCAATGGGATGAAGGAAAGGCAGACGGAATGGTACTTGGTCCTCTTGGTTCGGACTTCGATATCAAGGTAATGCCTCAATTTGCAACGGGCATTACCGCGGCGAAGTTCCTGACGGGGTCGTTGCTTTCTCCACAAGAGGTTGCCCTCAATTTGCTTGATCCAATAGTTGTCAAGGGTATGCCCAATGAGCCACCTCAGGTCTCGTTTGTTTGTTCTCCAGCCAAGCCACACATCAACGAACCAGTTACCTTTGACGCCAGCGCTACGTTTGATCCTGACGGCACCGTAACTGAGTATGAATGGGATTTCGATGGGGATGGATTATTTGATGAGGCAGTGACAGATCCAGTTGTCACCCACAACTACACAGTAGCTGGGACAAAGAGCGTGACATTACGGGCCACGGACGCCGAAGGCGCCACTGAGCGGTTCAATATGTCGCTTTACATATCCGATGTTGCTGTTAATGTGACTCGGACTATCTCCACCGTTTCTGCTCTTCCAGGTAGCACATTCAAGGTGGTTGTTCGCATTGAGCCGGAGATGGATCTGGCTGGTGTTGGTCTGGAGGAAAAGCTTCCGGTGAGTTGGAAGATTAAGCCAATAGAGAATGCTGGGGCTGCTTTCAAGAGAGCAGCCGTACAGTGGGTGTTTATCGACAAAATCAAGGCAGGGACAACTAAGGTTATTTCCTATGAAGTAACTGTTCCTGGAAGCAGTGATCTGGTTGCAGCTACTCTTCCTGTTTGTTTTGACATTGAGGGGATTTTCCAGGCGCGTACTCCAGCGCTTGAGTTGCCCGTTGAAGGCGATTACACCGTTGAGATTACGGATGCATTACCGTTGAATACAGCAATTGCGCATCTTGTGCCTAGAATCGACTATGAAAGCGAGGATAGCATAGATCTTCGTCTTTCGCAGAAGATCTCCCCAGAGCAATTGAATCGTGCGCTTGAGATGTGGCAAAACGAGGAATACGTTCCTTGGACGCAGGGCACAGTTATCAGCCTGGAAGATATGAAGGAGATCTCGGCGTATGCGTACACTTGTACGCCAGTTGATGTGGACCTTCCCCCCATGGAGGAGGCAAATATCAACGCTGTGCGCACTATTGCTACACCCGTACCTTGCAACAACATACTTCTAAACTACGTTGACAGCGAGGGGAACCTTATTGGAAATACGTTTACCGTTAAGGTAGAGATCAGTGCTGATCAAGACATGTACGGCGTTGGTCTTGCTGAGGATTTACCAACTGGATGGAAGGTGATCCCGATTGAGAACGACGGGTTTATCTACAAACGTTCACACGTTGAATGGGTATACCCAAGCAAAATCCCGGCGGGAGTGATGAAGACGATCATCTATCAAGTTGAGGTTCCACAGAGTGAGGCAATAGAGACAAGTGGAAGTGACCCCTGCTACGTAAGTAACGATAAAATCAGGGGGGTTGTTGATAGTGCACTTCCTTGTCAGGATACATTTGTGACTGGTGATAGCACCGTCATAGTAAGCGATTGCCTCCCAGTGATCGTGGCAATATCGCGTTGGGATGTGGATAGGGACACGATAGATATAAACTTATCTGATAAGATCTCTTTCCAGCAAGTGCAGCGCGCCATTGCGTTCTGGCTGGAGGATGAGCTTGTCCCTCGCACATGCGGGAGGACTGTAAGCTATGAGACGCTAAAGACGATCATCGCCTACTGGCTGACGAACACTAACATTTGCGATCCGCTCCCTGGATCGGTGCTGGGGCCCTGTGAGGGCAGCACTGCATGCATGCCGTGCGGCGACTAGTAGGTGTTTGTGTTAGCCAAGGAGATGGTAAGGTATGATACAGAAGGAAAGTAGCATGGTGGTGGCGAGGGGGAGGCCCCTCGCCATGCTATTATTGGTGGTTGTGTTTTGCTCATTGCCAACCCTTGCTGATTCATCGTACCTGGAGGTCTCACAATCCGTCAGTCCACAGGAGATATATGTGGCTGGTACCGGCGCGCCGGATACGGCGACAATCACTCTCTCAGTTAAGGATAGGATAGGGATAAGCCGGTACCCGATAGATCTCGTGATAGTCATAGATTCATCAGCTACTGCTCAGATTACTAGAGCTAAGGAATTTGCTTTTGATCTAATTGACTCGTTGTCTGAGGAGGACCGAGTGGGTTTGGTTTCCTTTTCTACCTCCGCCAAGCTTGTTGTGCCTCTAACTTACAATAGCAACGAGGTGAAGGCGGCGATTGAAGATATGGTCACCAGTGGGAAATCCGCATTCGGGGATGCTTTGGAAATCGCTCGACAGGAGCTACTTAGTTACAGCAGGTCAGATGCCATTTTAACAGAAGTGCTCTTGGTTGACGGACAAAACAATGTGGGGCGCGATCCAGCGGGAGAGGGCGATCTCTCCAGCCAAGCTGGTATTCGCATCATTTCAGTAGGCATTGGTTATCTTATCAATAGTGATCTGCTGGAGGATTTTGCTAGCAAGACTAATGGCGGATTCTACAGGCGGCCGCTCAGTTCCACTATCCCAAGCATACAAGATCTACTAACAGTCACTGCAGCAGGTACTAACGTGGTTCTGAACAAAACTCTACCAAGTGAGGTTAGTTATGTAAGCTCTATTCCCTCTGCTACGCGCGTGATCTCCAACCCCGATGGGACTACAAGCTTGACCTTCAACATTGGAGATATTGACTTGGGTGGTGAGTGGAAAGCTGATATCGAGGTTCAGGCGGTGCAAAAGGGGACATTATTAACGGATGTAGGAACGACGACGGTGTCGTATTTAACTTACCGGGGAAGCAGTAGCAAGATTGATGTTCCTGGCAGTTCCTTTACAGCTATTGTTCCTCCTGCGCCACCATCGCCGCCTGTGGCTGATTTTTCATATTCACCGGCCAAGGTTAGCACTACGGATACAGTCGTATTCAGTGATGAATCAGAAGATGCTGACGGGGAGATCGTTGCATGGGCATGGAGCTTCGGAGATGGTAGCAAAGCGGATGTTCAAAACGCGCAGCATAGCTATTCGCATAGCGGCAGTTACACGGTGAAGCTTGTGGTTACAGATGATGATGGCAACCTATCAGTGTCTGGCACTGAGCAGCTTGTCGTGCAAAATGCTCCACCTACAGCCGTTTTGGAGATGCATCCAGCTGATCCTCGCGTGGCTGTCTCTGCAGTGCTTGATGCTAGTGGATCATACGATGCGGATGGGAGTATAGTATCCTATGCTTGGGACTTAGATGGTGACGGGACCTTTGATGTTGGTGGCTCTTCATCGGATGTTGAACACACATTCTTCGAGGCGGGCAAGACTACCATCAGGTTGAGGGTAACAGACAATGAGGGGGAAAGCGACGTCTTGAAGGAAACTCTGAACGTTATTCCCAGCCTGAGCGCGGTCAGAGACATAGAAACTTGCTTGCCTGGAGATGAGACAATAGCTGGAGAGGTTGTCAGGGTAAGAATCACCGTCACTGCCAACACGCAGGTACATGGTCTGACCATGCACGAGGAGATCCCTGCTGGATGGGTTTTTGCTGAAACAGAGAACAGTACTGGCACCTTGCGCAAGGATACAATGGACTGGCTATTCATGGAGACGCTCGAGGAAGGGGACGCGCGGGTAATTGAGTACACACTTACCGGACCTGTAACCTGCAATGAGGACACACAAATAGTCCTCAGTGGTGTGGTGAAGAGCTCGTCTCCGCGCTTGTCTCTAGTGGTTACAGGCGAGGACAAGATAACTCTTGCATCGAGTTTACCACTCAAAGTTGTTGTTTCGCGATGGGATGTTGAGCAGGACAAGATCGATCTTTGCTTGCCCGAGGAGATTTCGTTCGAGCAAATTCAGTACGCGGTGTCCTTGTGGCTTAGCGGTGAACCTGTAGCCTATACAAGTGAAGAAGTTGTCACGCTTGATGATATCCGCGACCTAATTGCCTATTGGTTGATGGATGAGTCGGTGCACGATCCGCTTGACTAGTACTGTAGATGTGCGCCGTGGTCTAGAAGTGTGTGATTGAGGAGGGGGAATGAATAATAGGTTTAAGATGCTCCTCGTTGTTGCTGGTGCAATGGCCCTGTTTGTGATGAGTGCCTATGCTGGAAGCGTAGACTATTCGCCAGCCACTTACAATCCAGCCCTTGGAGAAGACATCAGCTTCACGGTATGCCAGACTTGTTTGACAAATGATGCTTTAAGTTATGATTGGGATTTTGATGGGGATGGAGTTTACGATCTTTCTACATCTCACGAGACGGTTGAGCACGCTTTTTACCAGGAAGGTTTTGTAATTGTTACTTTAAGGGTCAACGAAGGGGGTGACCGTTATACCACGTGCAGAAAGGGAATTTACGTGGGAGAGAGCCCTCTATTTGCGGTCCGCGAGGTATCTTTAGATGAAAGTGGGTCTGTACTAGTAGAGATCACTGTCAGTGCGTACAGAGAGGTTACAGCAGTCGGAGTTGAAGAGACAATTCCTGTTGGTTGGCAGTGGGAGTTACTTGACATTGGAGATGCAGTAAGCAAGAAAGAAGGGCAGAATTTACAGATACTGTGGATGAACCCCATACAGGCAGGGGAAACGTGGATACTATCTTACTGTCTTCATCCCTCAGCTGGCAGAGGATCGCCTTTGTTAGCTGGCACGGTCAGCGGGTACTCTGATGGGCGTGTAAAGGTATCAATCAGTGGAGATGTCTCTATTCTGCAATAGGCTGCAAAAGAAGCTATCGCGGGCGGTCATTACGATCGCCCATTTTTTATTGTTTGCTTGGTTATTATTTTGGCTGTGCTCTTGCGTTTCTCAGTTCCTTCTGGCAAGCAGTTTAAGCAAGAGAGCAATCAGCATGAATGCTCCCATACTCAGTCCGAGGGCGGAGCGGAAACCGATGCTTATCTGTATCTCAAGAGGTATAACTAGAAGACCAAATGCTAGCCCTAAGATGATAACTGTTTGAACACAGTGATGGATGCAGAAATGTTTCTCATTCTCGGATGATACGCCAGCGATTTCTCTCTTTGTCAATGCCCAATCCCATGACATGATTAAAAGAACAATTGCTAAGCCTATCAGGTAGACTGGCGCCCCGTAGAACAAGTTTATTACAGCTATTGCAGTTTGCAGTGCTAGAAGAATGCTCAAACTGACTAGGGTGCTTTGGCTAGCCACAAGAACGCTCCACGCAACGCCACAGGCGATCGCCGCAATTGCCAGGGGGGTGACTTCTGCTTTAAAGGACGTAAACGCTATCAGGGCTGCGGTGATTGCGGAAAGTATATGAGCTTCTTTTCTCATGCTAGTCTGCGCCCCTGTCGCGATAAGGTGCGGGAAACAACAGATGATAATGGTTTCGTTGTATCCCACTGAACCACTTGAACTCCAATGCGTGTTAGAGCATCCAGAATGAGCTTTTGTCGAAGGCTGACAATGCGCAATGCTAATGAGCTTTCCTTTGTAAGGGGGATCTGCGCTACCTCGTAAGCTAGCATGTCAGGCATGACGACGATGATTCGGTAACCTCGCGCTCGTATGATACCTATAATCTCTACATCGTTCTCATCTAGCGAGGCCGATATCATAACAAGTTGAGATCGAGGCGGAAAGAGCCTTGTAGGAACGGCTTGGAGGTCATCAAATACATCCTTATTGCCTGTTTGGGCTAAGGCGAGCGCATCCATGATTCGCCTAACCTGGTTCTTGCCGTATCCGGGGAACGTCCAGTTCATATAGTCACCGTAAATGAATAGGCCGACATTGTTGCCTTGTTGGATGAAGTACTTGGATATAGAAGCAGCAGCACGGACAGAGTAAGTGAGGGCCGTCTGGCTCCCTACGTGTGGATTTGCTCGCTCACGCGCGTCCAGGAAGACCGTTACATCAGCGATCCTTTCCTGTTCATATTCGTTAACTATCAGTTCGCGGGTGCGGGCGTAAGCCCGCCAGTTGATGCGTCGGATG
>JAGYNL010000099.1 GCA_018399865.1 Candidatus Bipolaricaulota bacterium
TCCACAGCCGGTTACCTTTGCCTCAGGGAATAGCAACTATCAAGGAAGCGCCTACCATGTTCATCTTGGAGACCTGCTGATCATCATGATTACTTACCAGGAAAAGTTAGTAGGTGTAATAAACGACGCGCAAGCTGTGCGCGCCTACAACCCGCAGACCTTCCCAGAAGGAATTACCGTTTCCTCAGAGCCTAGCCCCGAAGTTGCTGCAGGAGTTATAGAAAGAGAGGTCAGCTTTGCAAGCGGTGAGTTAACCCTTTCTGGTACGCTAGCCCTACCAGTAGCAGATGAGGGTCAACCGTTACCGGCTGTTCTATTGATACCTGGTTCAGGTCAAGTCGATCGTAATGAGAACGCAATAGGGTTTGAAACAAACGTTTTTAGCCAGCTAGCGCAGGCCCTAGCCAAAGAGGGAATTGCATCACTACGCTACGATAAGCGCGGGGTGGGAAAAAGCGAGGGGGTATTTGCCAATGTGTCAATGCAGGAAACAATTGACGATGCCTATGCCGCATTAGATACGCTTGAAGAATTCGAGGAAATAGATGCTCAGAAGATATTTATCATAGGGCACAGCGAAGGAGGGATCATAGCCCCCATAATCGCTACCCAGAGAGACAACCTGACTGGGCTCGTTCTTCTGGCAGCGCCTGCTCACAGCCTTGATTGGATCATTCGCTCCCAAGTAGAGCGCTTGAATAGGGATGCGGGCAGAAGTGAGGATGAGATTCAAGAGACACTGAGCCAGGAGGATCAATACCTAGATTTCATCCGCAACAGCACCGGCAATTGGTTCGACTACACCTTCGATCAGCTACTAGAATCAATGTCTTGGCTTACTAGAGAGAAATATACAGAACTTAGACTGCTTCCCCTGGCTTGGCTTCGCCAGCACTTTAACCATGATCCAATAGGGACAATAAGGAAGGTGACTTGCCCTGTGCTAATCCTGCAAGGAGATAAGGACTATCAGGTCCCCCCATCTGAGCACGAACTTCTCTTCTCAGCGCTGCAGGAAGGTGGAAATGAGGATGTAGATGTCGCCTTAATTACCAATCTGAATCACCTCATGCGTCTTCACCCAGAAGAACCCAACCTTACCTATCGACATCTGGATGAGCCACTCGATAATAGGGTGACCGAGAAGATCACCTCCTGGATCAAAGACAAAAGTGAGTAGTGAAGCCTCAAGATCAAAAAATGAACTGGCCGCCTTGCTGCAAGATGTCGGTATACGCCCAAGCAAAAAGCTTGGCCAGAACTTCCTCATCGACGATGGCATCATCAATTCAATAATCCAGGAAGCAAGCAAGGCTCATCCACGAGCAATAATAGAGATCGGAGCTGGCTTAGGAACCCTTACCACAAACCTGGCAAAGATCGCTGATCGGATAATAGCGGTTGAGCTGGACCGCCGCCTGGCTCTTATACTAGAACAGACCGTCGGCCACAAAGAGAACGTCGAGATTTGTAGACAGGATTTTCTCTCCTTCTCATTTGCTCGGCAATTGCTAGCTGATAAGGCATTAGTAGTAGGAAACATTCCATACAGCATTACTGCCCCGATCCTTAAGCACCTCATCGGACAAAGAGAATATATCAGAACCGTCTTACTTCTTACCCAACAGGAAGTTGCAGAGAAGATATCAAAAAGCCCGGGCAAAGACGGAACACCGCTTGGAATACTGGTCCGGTCATACGCGGATGTTAAACTCTTGCGCACAGTGTCGCGAACCTCGTTCTTCCCGGTCCCTCAAGTTGACTCCACCTTGTGGTCATTTACTTTCTTAGCTAACCCTAGGTTTGAGGCTAACAAGAAGACTTTCTTTGACGTTGTACGCGCCTTGTACAGTAACCGACGCAAGATGATACGCCGGGCTCTGCGAGATATCCTACCGAAAGAGAGTATCAACATATTGCTTTCTCAGGCCTCTATTGGGCCTACACTAAGGGGGGAAGACCTCTCATTTAAGGAAATAGACCGCCTTGCAAAAGCCATCGATGACCTAGGTAGTTCTTTAGGCCATCTGTGACGGGGAATGCTGATCAAGTTCAGGCATATCTGGTTCAACATGCACTATTACGCTTACCGGTCGATTGAAGGCAGATCTTACTTCTTCTTCAACCTCTGTAGATATTGAATGTCCCTCAACAAGCGACAGGCACGGGTCAACTAGTACAATCAGATCCACAAACACCTGTCGGCCTACACTACGGGTACGCAAGTCACGCCAGCTATGCACACCTCCAACTCTTTCGACAGCTTCCCGAATCGCCAACAAGTCAGAACTAGACAGCGCTCCTTCGGTCAACTCATGCATGACTTTATGCACAGTATTGGCGCCGGCTATAACTACCATCCCGCCAACTAATATTCCTGCCGCTTGGTCAGCATATCCCCAGCCAATAAGCCCACCAATCCCACCAAGAAGCACAGCTATTGAGGAAAGAGCATCAGATCGGTGATGCCAAGCATTGGCATGCAAAGCCGGGCTACTCAACTTGCGCGCAATCTTGATGGTAAGACGGTAAACCCACTCCTTAAGCAAAATCGAGAAACCTGCCACGACGACAACGGGAATACCCGGAAATATCATACGCCTAGCATACAAAGCCGATCCAGCCTCCCAGGCGATAAATATACCGACAAGAATCACTGTCACAGCCACTGCTCCCCCGGCAAGTGTCTCGTAACGCCCATGACCATACGGATGGCCAGAATCAGCGGGCTTTGCCGACAGGTGTATTCCTCCCAGCACAGCAAGATCGGTAGCTATATCTGATCCAGAGTGTATACCATCTGCGGTAAGAGCAAGGGAACCGGTCACTATTCCAGTAAATAGCTTCACGAAGACCAACAGAACATTTGCAGCCATTCCCACAAATGTGACCCGAACACCAGAGTCAAAGTGCGATTTAAACCCACCAGGTTGCTCCTTCATGAAAGCAATTCTAAACTGCAGAATCAGCATAAACAACCTAGAACAGCAAAGCGGTGAACGTTTAAATCTACCTAATTAGTTTCTACCGTCTCAGTCACATAGCCTCTAATAACTTTGTTTCCCACTGTTTTGAATGAATAGTTTAAGATAGTTACTGCAAACAGGGCAGCTCTCAAAAGAGACGTGAAAGAGTGATGTGTAATGAGTCAGAAAGACCAAAAGCATACTCGCGCAGGCGCGCAGAGGAGAAGCAAAAAGGGATAGGTGTCGGAAGCCATTAAGAAGCTGTTCTCAGCGTCCCAGCGTCTCTGCGGGAGAAAAGA
>JAGYNL010000100.1 GCA_018399865.1 Candidatus Bipolaricaulota bacterium
CAAATGATAAAAGGGGATGCGTAGAAAAACATGGCCTAGGCGTTGATAAACAAGAGGAATTAACTCGCTCGCTGATAGCGAAATTGTCGGAGATGAACGCTGATAGCGGCGTATGGTCGTGGCGGCTTGATTTGCAGGGTACGTATACCTTCTGTAGTGATTCTGTAAGGATTATCCTCGGCTACTTGCCGGGAGAGGTTGTTGGAAAGAAGCTTTACTCCTTTTTTTGTCCCGAAGACCGGCAGGTGCTTCGCAACGAAGCTATGAGTATTATCGCTTCAGGGCTTCCTTTTCTGGGCTTTAGAACCCGTAATCTGCGCAAGGACGGTTCGACTGTGGTGTTAGAAGCCACCGGGGTTCCTATTTTTGGATCGGATGATAAGGTTATCGGGTACTATGGTGGACATCGTGATGTTACTTCTTTCACGGATGAGGGAATGTGGCTTGGACCTGGCGATAGCATGTTATGGAATGTGCTGAAGCGGTTAAATGACGCGGTTTACCTCGAAGTTTGCAAGCAAGACGGGAGAAGCGAGATTGTTCAGGCGAATGAACAAGCCTTCAGGCGTATCCGTGCTGAAGATGATACCTTGATAGGAAAGGAGTTCCTCGCCGATTTTGGCCTTAAGAGTATAGACCCAAGCCCCGAAGAGATAAAAAAGCGTCTGAGTCGAGGGCAGACAGTGCATTATGTGGTTAGCAGGGTTGGCTCAGACTTTGAGGATAGGTGGGAAGAAATACTCTCGATTCCAGTGAATGTCAGTGGGAAAAAAGCTATCTTATCAGTCAACCGTGATGTCACAGATAAAAAGAGGATTGAAGCTGAACTTCACCTAACTCGCTTGCAATTGCTTGCCCAGTATCAGACTAGCCCAATTCCTACAACGACTTGGCGGCATGTTGGAAGTGATTTTGAACTGGTTGATTACAACGATGCTGTCGTGAAGCTTACTAACGGAAGGGTAGGAACGTTTGTTGGTGAAAGACTAAGCGAGATGTACCCAAATCGTCCCGATCTTCTTGCTTCGATGATGGAGTGTTACCAGTCACACAGCCAATTGGAGCAGGAGATAAGACTCCAATTGGTTACCACAGGAATGTCTCGGTCGCTTCTTGCAGTTATCAGTTTTGTCCCGCCGGATTTGATTGTAGCGCGAACGCAGGACCTCTCGAGCCGGAAGGAGCTAGAAAGAGAGTTACGTGGAACGAACGAAGACCTGCAAAGAATACTAGATACTATGGGAGAAGGCGTTGTCGTGTTGAACGCTATGGGCAAGATGACAAAGGTGAACAAGAAGGCTTTGGAACTGTTTGGTCGATCTGAGAAACAAATGCTGGGCCACGGGTATTCATTATGGGCGCACCCGGATTATCGTGATCTGATGGCTTTGGAGCAACGTGCTCGCAGAGATGGAAAACGTAGCTCGTACGAAACGCGGTTCGTAAGAGAGGATGGGACAGCTTTTTGGGCGCATATTATAGCTGTTCCAATTATCGATGAGTACGGAGAGTTCCAGGGCTCTGTTGGTTGCCTGCGCGATGTTACACAAGAAAAGGAAGCGATGGCTGAGTTGCAGAGGCTGCAGTGGTTCAACGAGCAGCTCATAAACTCTGCCGGCGTGTGGATCAACGTGGCAGATAAGAACGGTAAGATGGTTCTATGGAACGATGAGGCGGAGAAGATAAGTGGCTACTTGCGTAGGGAGGTGATAGGAAATGACAAAATCTGGGAGTGGCTATACCCAGACCCTCACTATAGAAGAATGATCCAGCAGGACCAGGGAAAGGTTAAGGCAAAGGATCGTGATTCGCAAATTAAAGAAACAGTGATCCGTTGTAAGAACGGTGAAGAGAGGATCATACAGTGGTACAGCCGCCCCCGCCACGATAGTTATGGTCAAGAAAACGGATGGGTTATTGCTGGACATGATGTTACGGAAAGCAGACATAATCTGCAAAGAGTAAAGGATTATGCTGCGCAAGTGGAGCGGTTGAGCTTTGAAAAGACGCGGTTTTTGTCCACCGCTTCACATGAGCTCTGTACACCGTTAACCATTATCAGCGGGTATATTGACCTTCTTTCTGATAGCAAACTTCGCCCGGACCAGCAAGATCAAGTGGAACGTATTCAGAAACAGCTTGACAGGCTCTCCCAGCTTCTTGATGACTTGCTAAGCGTATCTCGAATTGACGCAGGGAAGACAGCTCTCGTGTTTTCCCAAGTAGACCTTGTTAAGATAACTCGTGAAGCAGTAGATCCGTTGATTCCCCAGGCTGTAGCCAAAGGGCTAAGTA
>JAGYNL010000101.1 GCA_018399865.1 Candidatus Bipolaricaulota bacterium
CTAGCGATCTTTACAACAAGCCTCAAATTGCAGGTAATCAGACGTTCGCGCGCCCCATCTATCCCCTCGTTCATAGCGCGGGCTACCTCGCGCTCCTGATCAGCAGAAAGGACTGGAAAGCGAGAGATCTCGCGAAAGTAGATGCTGAGAATATCCACCCTATCAGTGGACATTGCTTCACTACTTGTTAATCGCTGCTCTGCCATTTCGCTCATACTCTCAGTTTCCTCCTACCTAGATCAACTTTACGCTACAGCAAGGGTCATCTTCAAACCAAGTCAGGAAACCCCGAATCGCTAACATCTATAACATCAAGCTGTGTAACCGTGGCCGGCACGCCAAGGATCTCACTCAGGCTTGGTGTAGTTCTTCCCTCATCACCAGAGATCAGTTCCTTGATGTAAAGACCGCCTTCACCGCACAGGGTAAGCTCCGCTTCCTTATTGGAGACAACTTCAACCTTGCCGGAAATCAACCGACGGAAACGCACAAGATCAGCCCGCCGGTGTGATACACGAAGCGGGGTTCGCTGAGCGATCCGCCCAACGAGCGATGAGACAGCATCAACTAACTGTCGCCCATCGACAGGACAGGCAACCAAAACGCGAGCCCGGTATGTCTTTCTTGCCCTTGTTTCCTTCACCAAAGCAACAGCATCTTTTGTTACAAAGCTTAAATCGCTGACCTCAACCTTCTCCTTAGCAGAAGCATTCACTTGTCCTCTAGTATCACTTAGGTCGAGGCTTCGGACATGTGGGGATACTACTTCTAAAACGAAAGGCCTTCCGCTTCCTAGCATCCGAGCATCTATATCCTCTCGTCCAGCTCCATGCAAGTAAGCTTCATTAGCTCCTGCCTGGTGCAAGAAAGGATCAGCAATCAGCTCCTCTACAGATTCTGGATACTGCTTACCTGTGAAGTTGCACGCTTCACATCCTTTGCCTCCACACTTACGACAAGGCCATCGGGTCTGAGGGATCCCACGCAACAGCTTTCGATATCTGCCATAGATGTACAGGGAGCGCACCTTCAGATCGATTTTGCCAGTTGATAGATCAATCACAAACCAAACGTGAGGGCTGTTGAAATCCACTGTTATCGATTCAGCTTGCGCCTCAAACGCCTTGCCCATCTCTCGGTTTAATGCGTGCTTGAATGACTCGTAAGTATCCGTTGGAAAACGCTCCCTGAAGAGCTTCTCAGCCTGTATGATCCGGGGGCTAAGCTTAGATCCAAACAAGTATGTATGGTACTCAAAGCCTCTGATCATTTGTTGAGCTTTCTCGGCCCACCCATCAATATGCTCAAATACCCCGCCGCAAACCCAGCATACCCCACTTTTTCGCTGCTCGCCTATCTCCTCCAGCGCTGTGCGTAGAGCTGCTCCACGCTCTGCATTGGAAAAGCCATGCCCCACTTTTGCAAATGCCCGCCCAAGGCACTCGTCGCAAATGGGGCCCGCGCGCAGTATGGTTCTCGCTGTAGCAACCAAGAATTCTGTTGTCTCAAACCGATCAGTTGTCATTTTTCTCACCCTAGTCATATCCCCCACTGACAATACTGCAAACACTAAATCATTGTACTTGATTGCCAAGCAGCCATCACTTCTAAGGCAAAAGACTTGACTTGCCAGTCTGTTTATGTTAAAACGGATGTTCCCCCCTAACGAGGAGAGAAAGTGGTTTGCAGAGTGGCTTTAT
>JAGYNL010000102.1 GCA_018399865.1 Candidatus Bipolaricaulota bacterium
GTACACCAGTTCTCCAAACTGGCGGATTCGGCCGCTCTCCCACCCCTCCGGCTTACGTGCAGATTCTAGGACCAGCTTGGCTAGATTTCAACTAGGCTTTTGACAGATTAACGAAAACCAGGTATTTAAGTTAAGAGAGGTCTTCTGTTGACAGTAATGCATTCTTCATTCTCTCTATAGCCTTATTGATGTTTGAGCGTTGTGTTGCAAAATTTAGCCTGACAAAACCATCTCCGCCGCATCCAAACCTGGCCCCATCGTTTAGGCCGACCCGTGCTTGGTTAAGAAAGAATTCATGAGGGTTTTGCCCAAGATTGAGACCGCGGCAATCAAGCCAGGCCAGGTATGTTCCCTCTACTGGACTCATGCTGATTCCAGGCAGTTGCTTTTCTATAGCTTGTCGCAAATAGTCTCGATTGCGCTGCAAATATGCGGTCAACTCATCGAACCACTGTTCGCCTTTCGTGTAAGCGGCCTGGGTGACGGTGTAACTCATGATTCCTACTTTTGGAACAAGTCCACGCCTAGTTGTTTCTACTTGCTGCCTAAGATCAGGGTTTGGTACCACCGCGACCGCGCAGCTGATCCCGGCTACATTGAAGGACTTGTTTGGGGCAATCAGTGTAATGGTGCGTTGGGCGATCTCTGGATCGAGGCTAGCTATTGGTATATGAGCTAGCTCGTCGTAGACAAAGTCAGCATGGATCTCATCCGAACAAATATGCAAATCGTTTTCCAGGCAAATTTCAGCTAGCGTCTCAAGCTCCTTCTTATCAAACACTCGCCCGACTGGATTATGTGGGTTACATAGGATGAATGCAGTGCAATTATGGCTTGCAGCATGCTTCACATCGTCAAAATCTATCTCATAGTGGCCGTTTTTGTCTCGTACTAACTTTGATGGCCTTGCTTGCATGCCAGCGTGACTTGGAACATCTAGGATAGGGAAGTAAATGGGTGGTTGATAAAGAAGACCGGTGTCAGGCTTTCCAATAGCTTGTATGACCAAATTAAAGCCAACTGCAACATTGGGAAGGAACACCAACTCTTCTGGTTTTACCTTCCAGTTGTAACGTCGGGCAATCCAGTCTACCACTACATCACGTATTTCTGGAGGTTCCTTAGGATATCCGAATACCCCGTGTTTGATGCGTTGCTCCAGAGCTGCAATTATTGCTGGTGGGGCTTGGAAATCCATATCAGCAATCCACATTGGCAAGACATCTGCATCAAATAAATCCCATTTAATGCTGTTGCTGCCCCGCCGGTCTACCAGTCGGTTAAAATCATAACTGGCGCTATCCATTGTATGCCACCACCCAGAGAATAGATTGCCCGTAAGCTATCGGCATTATCGTCGATTCATAACACTCCAGCAATAGCTAAAAAAACGAAGCATCTGCCAGTCTTGAGGTTAGAATCTGTTTGCAGCCGGAGGAATGCATATCATATCAACTACTCTGGTAAGAATAAAACAAGGCGCCCCCTATGGGGTTCTAGGAGGCACCTTTGTTATCGGTTCTAATGACTTACGGCTCCTCTATCTGCAGGTAACCGTAGTCTCTGCAGTATTGTTATCCTCGTTACATTCCGCAGGCACATCATCGTAGCAGTCAGCAAATATGGTGATGGTGACTGTACCGCCATCCTCAAGGCTGAAGCTGAATGTCCTGTACTTCTCCTCACCAGCCACGAGTCCCCCGCTGATGTATGTGATGCTTTCAGCACCGGTCGAGCTCTCCATCCTTACTGTAAACGGACCGGCATCCTGAGCCCCGATGTTCTTCACCGTGTAGCTAACATCTACATCGCAGTTAGTCTCATAGTCAACGATTACCTCGTCCCAAGCTACGCACCGCGGAGGGTACACATTGGGTTCCCATCGGATACATTCCCTTTCATAGACCGGCTCATCCTGGCAGCGGCAGCTCTCGCGGGTGATTTCTACTGCTATATCCGGGCAGCCTTCGGGAACCTCGCAGCATACGACCCCCGAGGCAGAGTTGTTTGCTTCACCGTCAGGTTTGCACTCGGGAATAACATTGGTCTCATCAACGGTCATAGCGTAACTACAGCAGTTCTCTTCTGGGCCTAGTGGAGAAAACGGGAAGGTAAAGGTTACTGTTGCGCTGTTTGTCGGGTTGATCTCGGTCGGGGTTATGGTTGTTTCAACAGCATTTCCTGATCCATCTGAGCAGGTGTATTTTAGGGCAACGATGAAATCTGATCCTATCGGGGCTGTGCCTATATTGGCAACATTTCCTGTCACAGTAATTGTACAAGCAGGAGTGGCTACGGCCGTTGCAAGATCACTTCCGGTGGGGCTGCCATCAGGGTAATAATCGCCGCATACGCACAGAGCTGAATCCTCTATGGTGAGGTCAGGGCACCTGCTTTGTGTAGGTATCTTACAGCATATTGTGCCTACGAACACGTTATTGTGCTCGCCTCCGGGTGGCAGATGGCAACTTTCGTCGATCACGTTGCCTAGATCGACAAATAGGCCGAACTTACAACATGGATCACTCAAGTCGGGCGCGAACTGGTAGGAAAAATCCAAAGTTGTAGAACCAGTAGTATTTAACTGGCTTAGCTTTGCACCACCAACCGGTTTAGTTGTGGTCCCCATTGCACCCCCTATACAGCCGTAGGCCATGTACACATTAAATGGGGAATCGACCGGTAGTGGATGTGAGATATTGGTAATATTAGCCTTTATTTCCACAGTACATAGGGTCCCCGCAGGAGTACCTGTAGGAGCTGGCTCACAAATACACTGGGCTGTGCCGGTTACAGCGAGGTCGGGACAATCTGGAACTTTCTCCTCACAGCAGACACTGACAGGGGATGTATTGTTGTACTCGCCTCTCGGAGCTTGGTAGCAACCCTCATCAATATCGCCCTTACTGTCTACAACTAGGGTTGCAGTGCATGTAGGACATGGCCATGTCGGAACAGGAATTCCAAAGGCCGGGAATGTGACATGAACACTACCCGTTGCATTCAAATGATCAAGCTTAGCTCCCGATAGCGTAACAGTGTATGGACATTCAGCGTGCACACCACAGGCGATCTCGGTTAAGGATACTACAAACGGATCCGTTACCTCTCCCGAGCCGATGTTGTACACGGTCGCATCTACGGTAATCATACATGACTCGCTGCACTCACATACTGCTGATCCTCCAACTATGAGGTCAGGGCAAGCTTCGCCTTCAGCTGGTCCTTCACCGGGTGGATAGAGTGGGGAAAGAGCAAACATCGACTCGACTTTCATCAATTGGCCTTGATAGTCCACATATAGAGCATCGGTCTGGAGGGCTCGCGTCTCTAATATCTTGCCTTGAGAACCGGGTTTGTACCAGTCCTCTTCTGCCCACGCAAGATCGATGCCGTAAGTGTTGGCAGCGATAGGGTCTCTCAAGAATGAGCGTCCAGTGAAGTACAGGTTGCGTCCTTCTTCCTCCTCTAATCCAAGGATCACCCCTTCTTCTTCCACAAGTTCCTTCATGTAGGCAGAAAATGATGGCTCCGTCTCCAGGCTGAGAATAATCCCTGGGATTGCTTCAGGAGAAAACGCTTTTCCTGTCTTGCGCTCGTACTCATTAGGGAAACCGCGATCATAGATTTTAAGTTCAAAGACATCCGGGTACTTGTCAGCGACATACTCGGCAAGGCCGACAAGAAGCCACGCGTCTGTGCCCTGGCGTTCTTTTTCACACCCCATTGAATGCTTTCCCAGACGGTCAGCAAGCTCGATGGTATCCTGTTCATCGATAATGCCATCTTCGTTTAGATCGTCAAGCAACAGAACATAGCCGCGATCGTGAAACCAAGCTAGGACCGTCGCTGATTCTACTGCTCTGCTGTACTCCCAGCTACTCTCCCAATCGGAAAGGCTGGCTAGGCTGATAAGTTGCAGGTCCTCCACCACAAAGCTCTCTGGTGGTTCTTGTTGAGCCAAGGATGGCAAACAAAGAACCATAGAAAGAAACACCGCGAGGATAGCTTTTGTCTGCAATAGCGATTTCATCTTCTCCTCCTTCCACACTTAAATTCGGAGCCGCAAACAAAGATGTGACGAACTACTCCGCTTATCTTTACGAGTCTCTACTCCGTGATTTCAGTATAGGAAGGAAGGTAAGAAAGTGTCAACTGGCAAAGTACCCGGTCAACAAGTACCAAAAAGAGGTCAATTGTGACCGGTTTTCAGGGTTGCTTGTATCTAATGAAGAAAAGACTGCAAAGTGTACAGACGCAAGTAGGTAATTTGCTATCCTCTGGAAGGCGAAGAGAGCTGTAATATGAACTATGGCTACAGGCATAATCAAGAACCTCTAGGTATAGTTACCTCCTACATCGGCTCAAATGAGAAGAAGACTATTCTACCGCAGGTAACTTGGTTCACTGGAGCAGGGCTAGCCCCTAGGATCAAATATGCTTTTGCCTTCTTTGTTTGCAGGTTGACCATGTGTGTCTCTTTCCCTGAGTGCTTATGCAACGTATTTGGTTAGGCCTGCGTGCTTCTCAGGGTTGAAACCGGCAAAGCGAGTGTTGCAGATTTAGTTTGTGACTAAGCTTAGCTGAAAAGTAAAGTGCTGATGTGAGGGATGAATTGAAAGCCGCAAAAATAGAACGCTAAAAGACAACGGCGATCACTACGCGTGGTGGTGGGAAACGTGGTTGTAGAGTGCAAGAACTTGATTACCAGATCTGGTAGTATAGTCACAAAAGAGAGGTAAATCGATTATGAAGCTAACAGTGCTAGTTGATAACAACACGCTAATTGATAGATATCTTCTTGGAGAGCCAGCGGTATCCTTCTTGATCGAGGATGGTGGAAAGAAAGCCCTGTTTGACGTTGGCTACTCGGATGCATTCATCAAGAATGCGAGTAAGCTGTCAGTGGGACTATTGGACGTTGACTACGTAGTGCTCTCCCACTGCCATCTGGATCATACCTGGGGGTTATTACCTCTAGTTCGAATGTACACCGAGTCTATGATAGAGGGCCTTGCTGTTAAGAGGGCCAGGCTCATTACCCATCCCGCCACGTTTATGCCCCGACAAGGGCCCGGAATGCCAGAGCTTGGTTCTTTGTTAACGAGGCAGACACTTTCCAAGTTCTTCGATATATCTCTCAGTAATGAGCCAGTATGGCTAACTGAACGGCTAGTCTATCTGGGAGAGATCGAGCGAACAAACGATTTTGAAGCCAAGGATCCGATCGGCACCGTGATAGAGAATGGAAAAAGCAAGCCTGATTTCATCCAAGAAGACTCAGCCCTAGCCTATAAATCCGAAAACGGACTGGTGATAATCACCGGATGTTCGCATGCCGGCATCTGTAACATCGTGGAATACGCGCGCAAGGTCTGTAAGACTGATGAAGTGTTAGACATTATCGGAGGGTTTCATCTGTTGAACCCGCGCCAAGAGCAGTTGCAAGAGACTGCACGCTATATGCAGCGACTCCAGCCAAAGGCAGTACATGCATCTCATTGTACCGATCTTAGCTCCAAGATCGCCCTAGCCAAGGTTGTCAATGTACAGGAAGTTGGCTCAGGCCTGGTGCTAAATTACTGAGTTAGGTGGGCTTAGTCTTTCGCATCTTGAGGCATTCTGCTGTAAATGCCGATCTAACACGCAAATGGCTTGCCAAAGGCATGGCAGGTTATACATCTTCGCCTTCGATCGTGTCGGGAATACTGTATTGTAGCGCTTGGTCTTATTTATATGCGCTAGCAATAGATGATGGTGGGCTGGCGGAATCTGCTTGGCCGATGCTGCAGCAAAACCCGCAGCATAATGGCCGAGCTGCTTAGATGATGCTGGCATGCTGTGGTGTGACAATGTGAGGATTAAGCAGTACACTGAGCATTTATAAAGAGATCTAAGGCTAAGTTTGACCATCCTGACATGATGGTGGT
>JAGYNL010000103.1 GCA_018399865.1 Candidatus Bipolaricaulota bacterium
TGTGGAAGTATTGACTATGAAAGAACTATTGGAGACCGGAGTTCACTTCGGCCACCGGACACGAAAATGGAACCCAAAGATGGGTCGTTACATATTCACCGAACGCAAAGGTATTCATATTATAGACCTTGAGCAAACCGTGGACATGTTCAAGAAAGCGTATTTCTTTGTCCGCGATCGTGCCGCAGAGGGAAAAGAAATCCTTTTTGTAGGCACAAAGAAGCAGGTCCAGTCAACAATCGCTGAAGAAGCCAGGCGGTGCGGAGCACACTATGTGAATCGTCGTTGGCTTGGTGGAACGCTTACCAACTTCGTCACCATTAAGCGAAGCATAAATCGCATGAAGGAACTCGAGACAATGATGGAAGATGGCTCCATCGATTATATACCGAACAAAGAAGCCGCGCGTCTCAGAAGAGAGCTTGCTAAATTGCAGGGTACCTTGGATGGACTTCGACACATGGAGCAAGTTCCAGATGTGCTATACGTGATCGACCCGGATATTGAGCTCAATGCTGTACATGAGGCAAATATCCTGGGCATCCCGGTTGTATCAATCGTCGATACCAACTGCGACCCCGATCCAATTGACTTTCCAATCCCAGGAAACGACGACGCGATCAAAGCCACAAAGCTGATCACATCGCGTATAGCCGACGCCGTGCTTGAGGGACGAGAGGGCCGGCAGGAAGAAGAGACCGAACGGGAAGTAAGCGTGGAGCAGGAAAGTACTGATGAGACTGAAGGCGAAAAGGTTTCCACCGCCGCAGCCTCTGAAGAAACCGACTCTCTGGAAGATGAAGGAAAATAGTAACATGATTGTAACAAGTGAAGATGTGAAAGCCCTGCGTGCAGCTACTGGCGTGGGCATCATGGACTGCAAAAGAGCTCTAGCCAAGGCAAACGGTGACTTAGAAGCCGCAAAGAAAATACTGCGCGAGGAAGGCCGTGAGCTTATGGCTCACAAGGGGCGTGAGGCAACTGAGGGACGGATCGAAGCATACGTGCATCATAGTGGCAAGGTAGGAGTTCTAGTAGAGGTAGCTTGCAATACAGATTTTGCAGCAAACAGTGACGATTTCCGTGAGTTTACGCGTAATGTGGCAATGCAGATCGCAGCCGCAAAGCCACGATATGTATCCCCAGAAGATGTTCCCGCAAAGGATCTAGAAAACGAGAAAGATATCTACAGGGCGCAGATGAAGAAAGAAGGAAAACCTGACCAGATAATAGAAAAGATCCTGGAGGGAAGAACAAAGAAGTTCTACACCGAAACCTGTCTTCTAAAACAGCCCTTTGTCAAGGATGGCGCACACACTATTGAGGATCTTCTCGCCGACCTGAGGACAAAAACTGGCGAGAACATATTTGTCAAGCGCTTTTCTCGTTATGAAATAGGGGACGAGGGATAGTGAGGTCACCCAAGCGCCTTCTTCTAAAGCTGAGCGGTGAAGCGTTCGCTGGCGAAGAAGGTGCGTTTTCTTCCAAGGCTCTTACTTATATAAGCGATCAAATCGTCTCCCTATCCAAGGTGGAAGTTGGAATCGTCGTAGGTGGCGGAAACATTATCCGTGGAGCCCGGAGTCCTTTTTTTGATCGAGTTGACGCGGACTGCCTGGGGATGCTTGCAACTGTTCTAAACGGCCTTGCTCTATCCGCCTACCTAGAAGGAAAAGGTAAAGAGACGGTAGTGCAATCCGCTGTGCAAACTGAATACACTGATCCAATAAACCACCGCAAAGCACGAAAAGCCCTCAGTGAGGGAAAAATTGTTATCTTCGTCGGTGGAACTGGAAATCCGTTAGTCACAACGGATATGGCCGCGGCAGTGCGCGCAGCCGCCATCGGGGCAGATCTTGTGGCAAAGGGATCAAATGTGGATGGTGTATTCAGCTCCGATCCCGCAAAGGAAAGCGGTTCAAAACTACTTGAAGAGCTGTCTTATGAACAGTTTCTAACAGCACGCTACGGCGTAATGGATCAAGTCGCCGTGGAAGTATGTCGTGAGAATAATCTGCCCATAATCGTATTCAACTTTTCTGACTCAGAGGCTCTCAAAAGGATCACCGGTGGAGCGCGCGTAGGTACCATCATACACTGAGCTATTTAGGTTCTCCGCTGTTTTGAGTGGGTGGTTGGAGATAGTTCTGCCAAATAGGGCAGCTTTCAAAAGAGACGTGACACAGTGACGCTGGATGAGTGAAGGGTAATGAGCAGAGGACTAAGGATTAAGGGGTAAGGATTAGTCTTGCTTGGCAAAAACGAACGTGGCAGGCCCTGGTGGAGTAATCCTCCACCCCGCGAAATACATGAAAAGGCAACTATCTCACAGGGCAGGCAGGGCAGACAAATCAACGTGGTACACCTGTCTGCGTGCGGGCACCTGCCCGCGCGTTGCGCACAGGCAGGCGAGGTAAGCACACTACAACGACAAAGCCCTTCTGATGTAGCGTTGCACCTAGCGTGCAACGTTGGGGTTACACGGACACATCTCAACGTGGCAGGCAAATCAATGTGGCAGACAAGCTGCGCACGCTACAACAGCAGAAAGGCCGTTGTTATGTTGTATTGGAGCAGGTTTTGAGAAAATCAAGCCTGCAGAGATGCAGGGACGCGGAGAAAAGAAGTATCATATGATTAACCGAAGAACAGGTGAAAAGCATTTCTCAGCGCGCTCTGCGTCTCAAGCGAGCATAGGAAGCGGACGCGAGAAAGTGTTTTGTCAGTTACAATTTAGGATTTTGGTTACCCACTATAAAACAGCGAAGAGCCGATATTTAAGGCCAGCTATCAAATTAATATCCTAAAATGCTTGTTCCCTTATTAGATCCCGTCATTCACACCCTCATACCTGCAGCCATTTAAGAACATTACCAAAACGTCTTTCAGATTCAGCGACAACCCCCTGGGGTATACCTTTCTCAACCAGAGCACGAGCCTCTTCCTGCGCTTGCTTCATAATGTCTATGTCACTCAATAAGTTTACCGCATGTAAAAGGCTAAGAAAGCCATGTTGTTTGGTGCCCAATAGCTCTCCTGGCCCTCGAATAAGAAGGTCCTGCTCAGCTATCACAAAGCCGTCATCATATTCAGAAAAGGCAGCAAGCCGTTGCTGGGCATCTTCACTCTTGGCTGTAGCGATAACGTAACAGATAGCATGTTGTCCTGATCTACCTATTCGACCGCGCAGCTGGTGAAGTTGAGACAGCCCAAAGCGCTCCCCGTGCTCAATAACCATAAATGTTGCATCCAGAATATCTATTCCCACCTCAATCACGGTGGTTGCGACAAGCAAGCAGATCTTCCCCTTTTTGAAGTCATCCATAGCTTGCTGCTTATCCTCAGCCGAGAGCCTCCCGTGAATCAACCCAACACCAAAACCCGTTAATAGGTCCGAGAGCTCGGCGTACACTTGCGTAGCTGCTTTCAAATCGACCTTTTCAGATTCTTCCACAAGCGGAAGAACAACAAACCCCTTTTCACCTGCCTGCAACAGCTTCTCAACTTCGCCATATACTTCGTCTCGGCGATTCTCGCCTACGCAGATTGTGCGGATTTCTTTTTTGCCAAGGGGCATCTCATCAATCAGTGATACATCAAATTCCCCATAAAGGGTGAGAGCGATCGTTCGAGGAATAGGTGTAGCACTCATCACTAGAAGGTCAGCTTCCTTACCCTTCTTTTCTATCAACTCCCGTTGGACAACGCCGAACCGATGCTGCTCATCAATTATCACAAGCCCCAGTAAATTGAAGGAGACGTCCTCTTCGATGAGTGCGTGGGTCCCAATAACAAGATTAATGCTTCCACTAGCTATCTCCTCTTTCAGAGCGTCTTTGTTCTTACTGGCACTAGTAAGCACAGATACTTTCACCGGTAGGCCCGCAAGCGCCTCTTTCACCTTTGCTCCATGTTGCTGGGCAAGAATTTCCGTAGGAGCCATGATCGCGGCCTGACAGCCTGCATCAATTACACTCAACGCGGCAATAAGAGCCACTATCGTCTTGCCTGAACCAACATCTCCCTGCAGAAGTCGCATCATTCGCTTTGCCGAACCCAGATCAGCAAGGATCTCTCGCATCGCTGCCTGCTGCGCAGAGGTAAGCTGAAACGGAAGACGGGCGATGAACGTATCCACTAGTGCCCCATCTCCTGTATGTACCTTTCCAGGAAGCATGCGAGTATGCTTGGCCATTCCAACCTGCAGTAACAGAAGCTCCTCAAAAGCAAGGCTACGCCTAGCCTTTTCAAATGATTCCTCGTTTTCTGGAAAATGTAGAGTGTAAATAGCCTTATATCTACCCAGCAAGCCGTTTTTTGCGCGTATCTTTACAGGGATAACATCACGGAAG
>JAGYNL010000104.1 GCA_018399865.1 Candidatus Bipolaricaulota bacterium
GTTTTTCCTGCCAATGCGATTGTTCTTCTCTTTTGCTGAAACTGGTTACCAATCGCGCTATATAGGCAGCGACCCCATGCCTGTTAACTGCGATATCCTCTTTCAGGTTAGGATGTTCAGGGATCTGACTAGCTATTCGTTCCAGAACATCTTTTTCCTGTAGATAGTTTGTTAAGTCCGAATCGCCTTCAAGTATGCGGATGGCGCAGAAACGCTTTGAGAATGGAACATCATCACTTAGTGAGTTTTGCACCATCTGGATAGCTTGCTCGATATGGTCGTCGTAGGTAACAGTAAAAACTTGCCCAGCAGTGAAAGCCAGACCGTCACGGGAGAGTTCATGGATTCCTTTCTTGGTGATTGGGTTAATCGAGTAGACAGCGATCCCTAATAGCGCAGAGAGTTGTTCATGATCTATCTCGGTCCCCCGCTTTCTTGCCTCCTCGACGAAATTTAGGGCGCTGACGACGGGCAAATCGGCTTCCAGGAGCTGGAGGGTAAAATACAACCCCTTCTCCAAACTGGTAGCATCGAGAAGATCGATTATTACATCTGGCTTTGTATCAAGTAGAATCTTCTTGGTTACACGCTCGTCTATGGTTGCGTCTGACAAACTATAGATTCCAGGCGTATCCACAAGCCGAACACGTTCACCGTGAAGAGTGATCTTGGCCTCCAGCGCCTCTACGGTTGTGCCGGGATAGTTAGATGTAACGGCTCGGTATCCAGCAAGAGCGTTAAATAGGGTGGACTTGCCCGAGTTTGGCTGTCCCACTAGAACGGTGGTCTTCATCTTCAAGACTCAAGCATTATGAAGATGGCCTGAGCTATCTGTTCAGCCACTGCGGTCTTGGAGCCATTTATCTCTACTATTGTGGTTCCATCTTGCAACCTATCTACAAGCTTTAGCTTAACCCCTGGATAGAGCCCCATGCCCATCAGTCTGGAGAATGAGCTCCCTCCAGGATCCTTTACCGCCGCAACCGTTCCTTGTTGATTGGGGTTCAAGCTGGAAAGAGGAGTTGTTCCACGAGCTCGAGAGAGGGATTCTTTCAACTCCTTAAGGGCTCTGCGAGAGATAACATGTTCTAGTTTCTCTGCTGCCGCGTGTGCCGCATCGAGAGGTTCGCCCAGGATCTCTCTAAAAAAACGCTCTGTTGTCAGGTGTCGATCCAAAAGCTCGCGGGCGACCTGCGCTCCAATTGGTGTCAGATAAAGCTCTTCTTTACTCTTACGAATCCATCCCTTTTCCTGCAATCTCAGGACCAACGATGAGTAATCTTGGGTAGATAATCTTAGCTGCTCGCGAAGCTGGGATTGATCCGTTTCTTGCACGCCCGATTGTTGCTCTATAAGCAGGCGCAGCAAGTTCTCCTCATCTTCGCGAGCATGGCTGTCGAGAGACAAAGTGTTATTCACGCGCCATCTTTGCTCCGCACTTAGGGCAAGTCATTTCGTAGCACGGCTTTCCCGATTCGTGAGCTACGCGCTCTCCGCATTTTGGGCACACGCAGTATCCGGAAGGCCCAGCACCAGCCTGGTTTCCTGACATGCGTCCCTGTCCTTGACCACCGCGACCACGCCCCATTCCAGTCCTTGGGCCAGCTCCTGCTGGGCCCGTTCCATCTCCTCTCGGCATGGCAACCTCCTTTTGATTCACGTCGAGCTATAAGAAAGCTTTCTTACATACAGTTTAGTTACAACCTCACTATTCAACCTAGTGATTCAAGTTTCTTGTCAAAGCAATCATAAATTTTCCGCATCGCTTTTCCGGCTGGACTATCCTGATCCTCAACAACGCTTCTACCTTTGATCATCTGCTGAGGAACTGCCGGGTCATAAGGAATGCGGCCGATCACCTCTAATCCATGTTCTGCAGCGAATTTCTCCACTTGCGATGTTATTTCTTCATTCAAGTCGAATTT
>JAGYNL010000105.1 GCA_018399865.1 Candidatus Bipolaricaulota bacterium
GACTGGGAGATGCGAGGCGTTCCCTTGCGTATGGAAATAGGTCCTCGGGACGTTGAATCGCGCACAGTTGTTCTGGCGCGTCGTGATTTGGAGGGAAAAGACGCAAAGCTATCGACTCCTCGCGAGGGACTCCCACAGAAGATTAATGATCTTCTGGTCAAGATTCAGGAACACATGCTTGGGCAGGCGACAGAGTTTCGCGATGCGCGCTTGCACCGTGCTGATACCTACGCTGAATTGAAGGATATCGTGACTGAGGGTTGGGCCCTGATGCCGCATTGCGGTAGGGCAGAGTGCGAGGCGAAGATAAAAGAAGAGACAAAGGCCTCGTCTCGCTGTTTCCCGTTGGATGAGAACGCTGAATGGGAAGCAGGAGATACAACCTGTCCTGTCTGCGGCAAACCTGCGGTTGGCCTTGCCTACTTTGCGCGAGCGTATTAGTAAGAGATTCTCAGACCGGCTGATTTGAACTGGGCTTTTAGTTCAGTATCTTATCATGGCGATGATGAGCTGTTTGATCAAAGAATGCTTTCAATTAAGTTAAACTGAGAATCTACTCGAGAGCACTTACTGAAACAATTGACTCTCAAAAGCTGGAAAGACTCAAAGTCAACCGTTTATTTGCAAGAAATCAAGTGGAAGATCGATCCGCCCTCCTATTGCTGGTCCAATTCCAGATGGGTTTCCACCGGGAGGGTCGGTAAATAGCGTAAAAGAAAGCTCTCCAGATAGTGTGATAGGTGTTTTCCTTATTGGTATTTCTATGCCGATTGTAGCGAAAAAGCCGCTTGCAATAATATCACCGGGCAAGAATGCTAGGCCCAATCCTAGGCCGATGATAGGAACCAGCGTGATTTGATCAGCAATGAAACTAACTGGGTAAGCTTTTAAGGATAATACTAGGGGGCCCACACCAGATATGCCAGCTTCGAGCGCGAATTGTCTTAACGGCCTGACCTGAATGGATACAGCAGGTGGTATTCTACCCGCGATGCCAACTTCGAAGCCCTGGGCTGTCAAGCTTGCTAGTGTAATGGTAATTGCACAAATAACTACTACGAACCTGCGCATCTCATCACCGCCTTTCTATTCTCACTGCCCAGTTTCTAAGAAAGCCTTACTGTTAGCCTTAAGTAGATTATGTGTTCGCCACCTTCTAGCCCATCCGCCTTTTCGAAAGCCTTCTCTAGGGTCGTATCTCTATTGAGATCTTTTGAGAAGGACCTTTACTTGAGGAGATGTATATATCATAAGTACCTGGATCTATCTCGGAAGTGTCATACCTAAGCTGGTACTTCTCAGTTGATGGGTTGTAGGCAGCTATACCTACATACACAACTTCGCTAGTCTGAGCTTCCTTCAACTTCACGATAGATATGGATACTGAGGCATTTAGAATTGCTTGCCCATTCTCATCCGTCATTCCAAAGGACGACTCTATTATATCTCCTTGCCGGTAGTAGGGGGCCAGGGAAAGCCCCACGAAAGCAGGCTCTGCAGGCGTAGGTGTCTCCGGTCGCGTTACAACTGGTTGCGTCTCTTCGGGGGTGGCTGGAGCTTCTTCTGCTGGCACAGGCGGCTCAAGGGATAGGACTGCAGAGCTTGGTTTTACAGTATAGGGAAGCTCTATCCCCGCTGTGTCTACAACATTATCCACATTAAGCGAAATCTGAATTTCGACCGTGCTTGTGACTGCTTCGGCCAGCCCGAAGAAAATCCTGGCTATTTCGCCCGGTGAGGGGCTTGTGGCCTGGAAAGCCAGTACTAATTTTCCTTCTTCGGCATTGATCTCCTGGCTTGTGAGTTGCATGGAGGGGCCGGGCACTATTTCGCAAGTTACAGATGTAGAATCAGGACCGTAATCAAGGGATATGGCGATATTCTTAATGGTTTCACCGTCTGTGGTAACAGACACCGAATCTTCATCTGCCGATAGGCCAATGGTGGGGCGTCCGAAGAACACCGCTTGCTCGGGAATCACCTGTTGTGTACCGCTGAAGTTAGTTTTCTCGCCCATCAGTACTATCTCCTCAACCTGAAGGCTATGGCCTAAGAGGAGTGAACCACCCAGAGGAACAGGTGAAGCTACGTCGAAGCCGACTAGAAGCTCAATCATTCCTTCATCGGGAACACGGATAAGCTTTCCAGAAGGACTCGTTAACTCTACCAGGTCGAAAACCTGAGAGTATCCTATGAGGTTGCCTTGGCTATCCTCGATCTCCACGTTTGATAGCTGGCTACATACAGTTCCCAAGCAATTCAGTTTCAAATTGTGAACACGTAGGTAAGAACTGTTTCTGTCTTGATCACGCAAGGTGATTGTCGAATACGGGAAACTCTCTTGCGGCGCTTGGATGACCTTACCTGCTTGGCTAACTAAGGTTTTGAGTTCTTCAAAACCGCCCTGAACGATTGTATCCTCTACCGTGTCTGAGAAGCTAAATTCCCTCTGAACTTCTCCTTCTTGCACTACGATATCAAGCTGAGGTTTGACAATGATTGGAGTTGGTATAGTTGTGCCTATTGGTACTCTAACCCACAGGGAAACAGTGCCTTGGCTTTCATCCAAAGCTGCAAGGACTGGTTCTTCAAGCGATACGAATTGCCCGGGCTGAATAGTGTACTTCTGCGTGTCACTTCCAAAAACCCATTCTACTTGAGGCGATCCAGTTACTCTTACTTTGGTTATCCGCAAGGCCCAGAAGTTGCTATCGGGGCTATCTGCAAGCATGACTTGCATTACCGGCAATTCGTCTCCGGGGTTCAGTACGCCCCCTTCAACGGGCAGCAATTCCGCCGAGAGACTCTGCATAGCGCTTAGAACCTCAGGCTTGGCGTCTTTGACTAGAAGCTGTCCCCCTTCTCCCCTTTCGGAGAACCTTATCTCTACCTGAGTTTGTACGGTATGGCCATCGGAAATCTCTTCGGCAATTCCGACGTACACTGACAGTGTGGCGCTTGTGTCGTCTGGTATTGTGCGTTGGTCAAGCGGAAGAGAAAGAAGAACAAGCGAAATTGGGAATCCGTCGGTCTGGGCCAAAGTTACTACTTTGCCTTCTATATCAAGCTCTACCTTCACCCAATCTATCTCTTCGTTTGTTGCTGTTCCCAGGTTTTCAACTGAAAGCTTGGTTAGGATAACGTCGTCTTCGTTTACATCTCGATCTCGAAGAAGAATTCGTTGTACCATTCCGTTGTCTCCGGGGTTAAATGGTTTTCCTGCAAACCCCATATCAATAGCTGTCAATTCAGCTTCGGAATGTGCCACAAATGAGAGAACGAGGATAAGCCCGATAGCTAGCGCAAGAATACCTGATCGCTTCATATTGCACCTCCTGCTCGGATACCGTACTGACGCGGTTAACTACAACCATTATACGTACATTTTGTTGCCCAGAGCAAAGCAGTTGATAGTTGGTATTCGTTGCAGAAAATTCTCTTTACATTCTCAGATAGCTCCTATCTACAGCGGGCCTTCGGGCCAAGCCAACTAAAGCAGGTCTACAAGCAGAGACAAAAGTATGTCGGTTGACCATTTGGAGACTTTCGGTGCCTTTGTTAAGGAAAGCTGGAGCGCCAGATCGCCCATGCCTAGCTGTAAGGCCAGCTCAACAGAGGCTGAATGGCTTACGGCGATGAGTTCCTCTGACGGTTTTAGCTGCAGGGAGTAATTGGCTAACAAGGAAATGTCGCTTTTGACAAAGAAGTCGTAGGATGTACCGATGTTTAAGACGCTCTCTTGCAAAGAGATCAGAGGGCCTGAGAAGCTTGTTCTAAAAATGATTTGCGTAGAAGGGTCAGGCGGGAAAGCGGCATCCACAGACAGAGTCAAAAGGGTCTTTTGGCTGACTAAATCGTAACCAACTCCTCCTTGGAAAGCAAAGCCACAGCTTCGCGAATCGTTCTCTACAAGTATTTGCTCCTGGATAATCATCAGAGATTCGGCATCTAGATCAGCACCGGACACCTCTTTTACTTGATCAGCGATCTCTGAGACAAGCGTCTGTAGGGTGTTAAATTCCATGCCCACCATTACGATGGCTGGATCAACAACAGCACCAGAAGCCTCCTTAATGAGTGCCTGGATGGCGGACATCAGTTCATCCATCGAAGTTACCTCTTCCCGCTGGCTTATCTGATTGGCTATAAAAAGAAGTGTTTCATCTGATAGTGATTCTGTGATTTTTCCCTCATTCAGTAGTGCCTTCTGAATTTTTAGCGCTTTGGCTAAGGGAGTAACATCCGAGAAACTTCCATATCCGATCCCAGCGCGGATTTCTAGATTTGGGTGCTCTTGTCCTGTGGCAAACGAGCCCTCAGCGCCCCCGAACATAAAAAGCAGTGGTGTGTTGTTGAATACATAAGATCGAAGTGTGACAGCACCTTGTCCAGACCCATTGCTTGGAATGAAATTTTGCAGCGCCATTTCCGCATTGCCGGCAACTGATAAGCCTAAAGTATCAGTGTTTAGAAAACGATCATAACCAAGTGTCAGCCGCCCTGAACTGATATCACCTTCATCACTGATGGCATCGTCAAAGTGGCGGTAATTAAATGAAAAGCGCATGTCGTGCAAGTCCATTTCTGGCACGCGGTAGTCACACAAGTTGACTGCCGCGCTGCTCGTAAGGCAGTAAGCTATTATTAGTAGTAGACATACAATTAAGCAAGCCCCTTTTTGCATCCTTTCCACCTCCATTGCTAGTCAAGTATGCCATACCCATAGTATGCTGGTCAACTTAATACAATCGCGTTGCGCAAAAACATGCTTTTGTGCTGTTTGTTTTGCTAAGGGGTCAACTGGCCATAAGATGATTAAGTGTGATAGTCCTCGTAAGACAAGCGGCTAATGCTATCTATTCTTTCAAGTATTATGTGCGATGTCATATTCACCTGATGAGCAGAACTCACCATATAGGGTTGTCCAAATTTCTTACTGAGCTAATCTTGTCTAAAAGCTTCACAAGAACAGCTGTTCTTACCATTATGTGATTTGCATACCCAAGTATAGTGAAAGACATACATTGCGATATGCTGGCGGCTTTTACGGGCTAAAAACACATGATGTGGTTAGAAGGTCTTACAGCAGATTTTGCAGCAGTAAGCTGAGGTGTGTAGACTAGTAGTAGTTGTCTGAGTTCCTTTAAGGTCGTGTGGATTTTTTCTTGGCAGCAGGAGGACGATAAGTGAGTTTTCTTGAGGTTGAATTCTATGGTAATACAACGTGGACATGGTTTCTTGCCCTTGGTATTGGGCTTGTCTCCTTTCTGTTCCTGTACTTGCTCAAGCGTATCGGGTTTGGCAGGTTTGCCAATCTTGCGAAGCGTACGAAAAACGATCTGGACAATCTTATGTCGGAAGGTTTGCTAAACACGAAAGTCCTGTTTCTTATTTTGTTTGCCCTTTATGGAGCGTCTCTGGTGCTCAGCTTGCCTCCGGTTGTCCGAAAAGCGACGAACACGGTCGCTTTGTTAGCGCTTCTTTTTCAAGTGGCTTTCTGGGGACATGCTATCATTTCTTTCTGGCTCAAGAGATACCTTAAGCGAAAGCTACAAGAAGATGCTGGGA
>JAGYNL010000106.1 GCA_018399865.1 Candidatus Bipolaricaulota bacterium
TTCGTGAAGAGCAAGGGTGCCATTAAGAAACCGGGAACCTGTGCAGCTTGGCCCGAAGCGCTGTAGCGCTTCCGAGGCTGCTTGTCGCACATGTGGGTGCTCCGTTAGGCCTAAATAGTTGTTGGAACCAATCATGATCAAACGCCTGCCATCAACCATGGCTTCGGTTCCTTCACTTTGATCTAGAGGGATGAAAAACGGATAAAGCCCCATCTCTCGAGCTTCCTGGGGGCTCGCCGGGTAACCCATCTTATGTGCTAGCTCCGAATCAGAGTAGAAAGCGCGGCATTTCTCGAACAGGTCCACTATATCACTTGCCTCCTATAAGCAATCTAAAGCCATGCATAGCTACATCCAGCCTAAACAACTTTATAATACTTCATAAGAGCCCATTCGAAGAAGCGGCCCGGGGCAACTTGTTTAAGAAAAGCCGCTCCACGTTGTGACAGCCCCCCGGTCGAGTACCGCGCCTTGAGCGAACGACGAGCAAGTATCCTCACCACTAGGTTTGCCACTCGCTTAGGGGATGACCCAGCTCGCTCATCTCTTTCTACTACCATCATGGTTCGCTCTATACCAATTCGATACGGCGAGCTATCCATCGATCCTTCGGTATAGCGCCTATTATCAGTGAAGGTGGTACATATATCACCTGGCTCAATTAAGGTAACATCGATACCGAATTGACGCACTTCCATACGCAACGCCTCGCTCAAGCCCTCAACAGCAAACTTTGTAGCGCTGTACAGGCCTTGGTAAGGAAGACCAATCCGTCCTCCCAACGAAGAGATGTTTATTATCGTTCCACTACCCGCTTTCCTCATTATAGGAAGAGCTGCCCGACATACCCGGAGCAAACCGAACAAGTTGGTCTCAAAGATGGATTTTGCTTCTTCAACGGACGTATCCTCTACTGATCCAGCAATTCCAAACCCTGCGTTGTTAATTACTACATCAATCTTTCCCTCTATCCGCACTATCTCATTTACCGCCGCGTTCACCGATTCATCGCTGTTTACGTCCATTTGCAGCATGTGCATGTTTTGATCTTCATTGACATTGTCTGGATTACGGCTTGTTCCATACACGCAGTAACCTTCAATAGCTAGGCGCTCAGCACATGCCTTGCCTATTCCAAACGACGCCCCTGTAACCAAAACTACCCTGCTCAATTTTGCCCTCCATCGGTTGAACGAATAATAATCCGAAGCGTAAGACCCCCAACGCATTTACCCGGCGTAAAGATGCCAATCGCAGCGGGTTTAAGTATCAGAATAATCTTGCCTCAAATCAATCCCCACGATCAACGGATCATGATCTGATGAGCGAAAGGGGCCATTTTGATATAGTTTTTTCACCTGCTCAGCTAACTTGTAACTACCGCTGTAGCCAATGACAGACGGCTCATCGGCATTAATGTGCCATACCACCGCCCCTTTAACCTGCCCCACAAGCGAACTGGAAGCAAGCGCATGGTCAACGGCACTTGCTTCGCCTTCATAAACGTAGGTGTACTCAGGAGAATCAGTAAAATGGGACACAAGATCAGTATAACCGGCCTTAACAAGGATCCTCATAGGATCTTCTTGTGTGTAGCAGTTCAAATCTCCAATAATCAGCAGATCAGGATCACCCGCGTCTGTAGGATCGGTAGCAAGCCACCCCATAAGTGCTTCCACAGCCTGAATACGATTGCGGTTCCAACATCCCTGTCCATCTGCTTGATCGCGATCAAGCCCATGTGCCGAATATTGGCTCTTCGATTTCAAGTGATTCGCGACCACTGTAATCTTCTCCCCGCTCTCCTTATGCACAAATGTCTGTGCCAGCGGTAGCCGGTTCATCTCCGGTAAGTCGCTTGACGGCATCATCACTCCAGGGCCTTGCGTTTCTACGGTTTGTGTTCGGTAGACCAAAGCTACTGTAATCTCATCTGCTTCCGACTGATCGCTTCTTGGCGTCACGTAAGCGTAGCTTGTCCCCACTGGAGCAGCGGCATTCATCGCACCTACCAGATCATAGATTGCGCTTCTAGGCCCGAAACCATCGTTCTCCAACTCCGCAAGGCTGATGATATCAGCATTAAATGCCACAAGTGCTTTCACCAGTTTATTACGCTGCCGCTGGAAATCAGTCAGGGTAAAGGCACCACGCGTGGTCGGAAAGCCCTCACCACATCCATCGCCATTGAAGTAATTTCCCACATTGAAGCTTGCCACCCGCAGCTGTCCCTCTACGGCCGGCGGCATCATCTGACGGGGATTTGTAGAAACAAAAATTGGCTCTGCTATTGGCTCAATCATATACTCACCGCGACGATAGCTAAGTATCCCCTCTATGTCCGTAGTTGTGTCACCCCCTCGCAGTGTACGGCTTGCCGTAAGCTCTGGTAGGGGGTAGGTAGTCGGATGAGGATTCTGCGTCATGCTACCATCATCCAGAACAATACGATCAAGAGCATTCGCCACCATTATGGCTTGGGCCGACTCACCGGGATCTGCAACTTCGGTGGGAGAGAAAAGGCGATGGCTGGAGAGAACGGTCTCACCGTAGCGCCCAAGATTGTATGTATCAGTTACAATAAGCTTTTGACGAAAGATAACCTGCATGCTTTCGAATCTTTCGGGCCAATCTACAGATGCGAAAGGCAAGGTAACCGAAGCTGCACTTGGTAAGGCCTGCACCTGGCAGACATTGATCTGCGAAATCATTTCTAACCGCGTCAGGCCCTGATGTTCGGCCACTATTCCAGTTACGCAGACAAGATCCCCGACCATTACATCTATTTCATCGTCTGCAGTGTAGACAAATATACCCTCAGAGGTTCTTGGATCGCCGTCAGTATCTCCATCTTCTTCTTGTAGGAAGAATCCGCCCAGAGCAGCAGGCTGACCAAAATCTCCTGTCACAACAGCTTGCACACTCACAGTCTTACCCACAAGCTGGCTTATCTCAGCACTTCCCTGAATGTCGTGAATCTTGGTAATCGTCTCCGCGCAAGGACAGGAAACAGCATCACGCTTGATGGGCGTAGGATTTATCAACAAAAAAAGGACTAACCCTAAGCCAAGGGCAACAAGAAAAGCCTTGTACAATATCCACCTCCCTTTTCAGCCGTAGATTACCAACTTTCCCAACTTACTGCATAATGAAGCTTTATAAGTAAGCCCCTTTTCTCCATCAGCAAGCAATGACGGCAAAAATCAAATGCTTCTTGATGTAGCGTTGTAACTTGCTTACAACGTTGGGGTTTTGATGCGGCATCTTTGAACAACGTGGCAAACAAGCTACCACGCTACGCCCTCGCTAGCACATCAGCATGAAGCCCGTTAAGCTTCTATCCATCAACCATAGCCTTATAGATCTATTACGTTCCAGTGGCCACTGCCTGCACTACTTATCATCGATGTATGATTACAGCAAGCATTGAAAGGTCAGCCCGAGCCACACCTGGAATGCGCGATGCTTGACCGAATGTACGTGGCCGTACACGAGAAAGCAAATCCCGACCCTCGATCGATAAGCTTTCCAAGACATGATAGTCAATCTGCTTTGGAATCATAACTTCCTCCATGCGCTGCAGCCTCTGGATCTCCCTTTGTTGCTGCTCCAAATATCCGCTGTATTTGGCCACTATCTCTACCTCATCAAGAACATCCTCCGAATATCCATAAGGCGAAATGAGGTCGGATAGACGAACAGGGGGGCGTCGGAGAAGCTCATACAGACTAGCGCCGTTGTCAGTTAACCGAGGCGTACCACGCCTCTCCAGGGCCTCATTGATCTCATGACGTGACCCAATCCGTTCATTCTTCAGATGGAGAAGAAGCTTCTCGACCTCTTGTTTACGCTTAAGCATCTGCTCGTAGCAGCTATCATCCAGCAGGCCTATCTCATGTCCTATCCCTGCCAGCCGCAAGTCGGCATTACCTTCCCGCAGCGTAATCCGGTACTCGGCCCGCGAGGGAAGCATGCGATAAGGCTCTGTAACCCCTTTTGTAACTAAGTCATCAATCATAACACCGATGAATGCTTTCCCTCGAGAGATTATAAACGCAGGGTCTTTTTTCACCCGGCGGGCAGCATTCACGCCAGCCACAAGCCCTTGCCCAGCAGCTTCCTCATAGCCAGTTGTCCCATTCACCTGTCCCGCCAGGAACAAACCTTCAATTCCGTCCAACTCCATGGTCACAGAAAGCTGGGTAGGATCAACGTACTCATACTGTATGTCATACCCATAGCGTTCAATCTGTGCCTTTTCTAATCCCACGATGCTGTGCACAATGCGATCCTGTATATCAGGGGGAAAAGCTGTGTAGATACCCTGTAAGTAAATCTCTGCTGAGCTGCGGCCCTCCGGCTCTAGAAAAACCTTATGGCTTGTACGATCTGGGAACTTGACAATCTTTGCCTCCAAGGAGGGGCAATGACGGGGTCCTTCGCTTGTGATTAGGCCGTTGAAATTCGGGGTTAGGGAAAGGTTCTCCATTATGATACGATGTGTCTGTTCATTAGTGTAGGACACGTAAACAGGGAAGTCATCTGCTAGCACTTTCTGCCTTGCCCAGAATGAGAATCCAAGAGGGATATCACTGGTACGTTGACGCTCAAGCTCACTGATATCTATTGTGCGCCTGTTCACACGCGGCGTAGTGCCAGTTTTTAAGCGACTCATCCGCAGTCCCAATGCTTTCAAGGATTCCGCTAGGCCGATCGACGGAGGCTCGCCGCTGCGTCCTGCTGAATAGACCAGATTACCGATTAAGACTTCCCCGTTTAGGAAGGTACCAGCAGCAATAATCACAGCCTTGGCAGCCATTTCCAATCCCTCACGAGTGCGGACGCCTCGTACCTGGTGATCGGAAACTAGAATTTCATCTACCATCCCTTCAATCAGATCAAGTCCATCTGTGTTCTCTAGAGCCTGTTTCCAGCACCGTTTATACTCATCACGATCTGCTTGGGCACGACGTACCTGCATAGCTTTGCCTTTGCTAGTGTTCAGCAAGCGAATGTTGAGAGTGGCCTTATCGGTTATCCTCCCCATCATACCGCCAAGGGCATCTATCTCCCGCACAATCTGCGACTTGCCCGGTCCTCCAATAGCTGGGTTGCAAGGCATCTTGCCTATCTCTGACAGGTTTATTGTAACAAGCGCTGTGTGCACTCCCAGTTTTGCGCAGGCATAAGCCGCTTCACAGCCCGCATGACCCGCGCCAACCACTACTACGTCGTATTGCTTCATTTACTTACTACTTGGTATCCTGTGAACCGCCGTTCTGAAAAAACTTGAACATATCTATAGGGATCGGGAAAACGATCGTGGAAGCATTCTCTGCTGAGATGTCAACCAGGCTCTGCAGATAACGCAGCTGGAGCGCTGCTGGGTTTTTGCTTATGATTCCCGCTGCCTCGGATAGCTTAGTAGATGCCTGAAGCTCACCCTCTGCATTGATGATCTTGGCTCTTCTCTCGCGCTCCGCTTCCGCTTGGCGAGCAATCGCTCTCTGCATTTCGCCTGGTATCTTTACGTCCTTGATTTCAACCGTCTTGACCTTTATTCCCCAGGGATCTGTTTGAGCATCGATAATCTCTTGTAGTTTCAGGTTGATTTCCTCGCGCTCGGAAAGCAGCTGGTCTAGCTCAACCCCACCAAGGACACTCCTAAGAGTGGTCATAGCAATCTGCCTGGTTGCCTCAATATAGTTTTCCACTTGTACTATAGCTGCATTCGCATCTACAACCCGAAAGAAAAGCACCGCATTAACACTAGCGGTTACATTATCCTTAGTAATGACTTCCTGCGGTGGGACATCAAGTGTGATCATGCGCAACGTAACCTTTACCATCTTATCAACTATAGGGATAAGCAAGAATATCCCTGGTCCTTTTGCGCCCACTAGCCTCCCCAGCCGGAATATCACTCCCCTTTCATACTCACGTACAATGCGAATAGCGTTCATCAAAAAGATAATCACTATAGCTATTACCGCCGCAACTGGAATTGCCATCCTAACCTCCTCACAAGTTAAGTCCTACCTGATCATAGGTCGGAGCACGTGGTAAGTCAATTGATTCGCCCTATGTCAAACAGCTGTTATAATCCAGTAACGGAGGTAGACATGACTGCAAGACGCCGATTAATCGCTGGTAACTGGAAGATGAACAAGACTGTAGATGAGACTGGGCAGTTCATCTCAGAGCTTCTGCCCAAGCTCAAAGGAGTAAATCCAGTTGATATCCTCATCATTCCACCCTACACCAACTTAGACCGGGCAGCCAAATTAATCGCCAACACACCTATTCAGCTTGGTGCCCAGGACCTGCACTACGAGCAGCAGGGAGCATTTACCGGAGCTATTTCAGCACATATGTTAAACGCATGTGGATGCAAATATGTCTTGGTTGGTCACTCTGAGCGCCGTGAGCTGTTTGGTGAAGATGATACAACAGTCTCCCGCAAATTAAATGCAGCCCTTAACAATGGACTAATGCCAATCCTTTGCGTGGGAGAAACTCTATCCGAGCACGACCAGGTGGAAGCGAAGATCACTTTCCAACTAGAGCAAGACCTTCATGGAATCGACGCAGGCAAGCTTGATCAGGTAACCATAGCCTACGAGCCAATCTGGGCAATCGGTACGGGGAAAACTGCTACACCAGAAGTGGCACAACAGACCATCAGCATGATCAGGAAATGGATTGCTTCCCACTACAAGCAAACAGCAAGCCAGCGGATTCGCATTTTGTACGGGGGAAGTGTCAAGCCTGAGAATGCCTCGTCGCTTATGTCACAAACTGATATCGATGGAGCCCTTATCGGTGGAGCATCGTTGGTGCCTGAATCATTCTGGCAGATAATAAGCGCTGCATTATGACCAAAAGCGCATTGATCAGAGAAAGTCATTTGTTTAAGGACCCAAAAAGTAATGATACGCTCTAACATCCCAAATCAGATAACGCTTGCCAGAATCGCCAGTGTTCCACTATTCATGTACCTTCTTCTGATGGACAAGCCAGTTGGAACTATTTTAGCTATTGTCCTGTTCGTGCTGGCTGCCGCATCAGACGCAGTTGACGGTTATCTGGCCCGAAGCATGAACCAGACTACAGTTTTTGGCAAGTTTGCAGACCCCATTGCCGACAAGCTTCTCATTGCTGGAGCGTTGATCTCCTTCGTACAGCTAGGCGAGCTAAGCGCATCTGTGACCATGGTTATTATCTCACGTGAGTTTCTCGTAACTGGTTTACGAATTATGGCTATCGCGGAAGGCAAGGTAATTTCCGCCAGCTCCTTGGGTAAGCTGAAGACCTTGTCACATATCGGTCTGGTGCTCATCATATTGGCGGACCGATATTTCGTGTTGGGCCAGGCCCTATTGACAACAAAATCCGTCTTTCTCTACCTGGCCATAGCGCTCGCTGTTATCTCGGGAGGAGAATACTTCTACCGTTCGCGAGCTCTGTTTACACGCTAGAGTGGCATTTGTCTGATTTATAGCCAACAAAAATCAATCAGGATTGTGACAGCAATTACCATACTATTGATTTTAAATGACGATACTTCCTGCTGGAGGGGTATTCTATGCTTACTCGTGCGTTAAATACCGTGATCTTAGCCAGCTTAATCGTTGCTCTGACCTGTTTGCTGGTACTGGCAAATAGTGCGTCGGTAAGCTTAACTGCATCACCAGATCCTGTTGCCCGCTGGGATTATCTTACATACCACATAGATGTCACTAACGATGACAGTACCGCTAGCCTCACAATCGATGACAATCTGCCAAGTGGCCTGGATCAATACAACGCATCTTACAGTATAGATCAATCTGAATGGCAAACACTTCCACCCTATGGGATGATCTCATTAGGCAAACTGACGAAGGAACAGACCGTCGTTGTTGAAATCAGAGTCCGTGTACAAGCAAACGCGCCAGCAACGCTGACCAATACGGTAAACCTAACTGATGGATCTGAAAAACTGGACTCTTCAACCATAGAAGTCAATGTCCTTCCTTCGGTGGACGCCGGGCCAGATATGATGATAGGCTTGGGTGAGACTACTAACTTCTCCGATGCCTGGACCATGGATGGACAAGGACAAATCACCTCTTACTCTTGGAAAGCAGACCCTAGCAGTATCCCTGCTGGTACTTTCATCGACGCCTCCGTGCTCCATCCAACTTACACCGCCCCGGCGGTTAGTGGAACAGTGCAAATGACATTAACTGCTACAGACTTAAATGGAGGACAATCCAGTGATTCATTCTGGCTTTCTGTAAACTCTTTTCCAATAGTCAATGCTGGGGCAGAAAAATCAGTACGCGAGACAGAGCAATTACTAATAGAAGACTCCAGCGCTGTTGATAGCGATGGATATATCGTTTCCTGCAAGTGGGAAGACAACGGTTCAGGCGGAACCTTCGATGACAGGAAGAAACTCCACACTATATACACTGCACCAGATATCAGTAATTGCAAGGGCGAAGATATCATACTCATGCTAAGTGCAACCGACAATCTAGGAGCAAGTTCCACAGATCAGGTAAGAATCCATATCGAGAATGTCAACCAACCCCCAAAGGTCGATGCCGGCAATGAACAGAATGTAGAACCAGGCGCTCAGGTTACACTCTCTGGAACAGCGATAGATAAGGATGGCGATATAGCAACCGTGATCTGGGAACAGGTCGATGGCCCGTCAGTCACTCTATCCAATCCTAATAATCTTCAGACCACGTTCACCGCCCCATTCACCAAACAAACGCTTCAATTTAGGCTTACGGCAACTGACACATGCCAAGAAGCAATAAGTGACCGGACATTCGTACACGTGCGCCCCGTCTATAACCCACCTACGCCATCCAAAAAAGCCGCAATTTCAATCAGCGTGCAAGCTAATCCTTCACCAGCATCGCTGGGAGAGACCATTATCTATACATATACAGTAACAAACATAGGTGAGATACCTATATCGTCGATTGAAGTCATTGATAATTACTTTGGTAAAATCAATATGGAAAAGAACGCACTGGCTCCGGAGGAAACGACAAAAGGTGCTTCACAGCTTGCGGTCAATCTTGACCTGTTCCCCGGACCGCTTGTGAGGACAGCCTCTGTGACTGGTCAAACCGATGATAACAGACAGGTTACAGACAATGCCGTTTGGAGTGTCGCTCTGCGCTATCAGTCAGCCAAACTCGAAATTATTCTTACAGCACAGGATGGTCGAGGCTTTCCAATCTCACCTTTTGATCCCTTATATGTGGGGGACACAATTACCTACCAATACAAAATTAAAAATACTGGTGAGAGTCACCTGCATGACCTCATGTTGACCGATGACCGTTCTATGGTTATTTCCTTACCAAAAAACCAGATCGACCCTTGGGAAAGCATAAGCGGGCACTTCACAACAGAAATCACCCAACAAGATATTCGTGAACCCTTTGAGAAGACAATGATTGTCCATGCAACTGATCCATATGGTCAGAGATTAGAAGCAAGTGACACCCTTGTTTTCTACGCACTTTCAGGCAGCGCTGAATTGCAACTTGAAAAAAGCTGCAATGTGGAAAAGGCAGTAATTGGTCAGGTAATCACTTACAAATATGCAGTAACCAATGTTGGTATGACAACAATTGTTGAGCTAGCCCTTGTAGATGATCATCTAGGGGAGATACTTCTTACAACACGTGCAATCGCTCCAGGCGAGACTATAGTTAGTTACGCAGAATATGAAGTCAGCCAGAACGATCTCCCGGGGCTGCTGACTAACACAGCATCGATTACCGGTAAAGACCTAGTTGGCAACCAGACGAGCACCAGCGCTTCACTAACTATAGAAATTGCGCAAGCAACTGCCGGCGCAGGTGGAAGCAGTAACAACTCATCAGACGGTAAGATAGTCATTAACGAGATTGCATGGGCGGGAACACCAGCCTCCCCCGCTGATGAGTGGATTGAACTTCGTAATTTAGGCCAGACTCCCGTAGATCTTACAGGGTGGAGCATAGCCTGGTATCCCAAAGAAGGCGCGATTCCGCCAGAGGATAGCTGGACACAAGTTACACTTTCAGGAACTATTAGCCCATACCCGCTGATCAGCAATGATGCTAATGATCTAGGCGCGCGGATTGTTTTCATTCCTTCAAGCAGTAAACAATGGTTAGTGATGGACACATCATGGTGGAGGACCGGAAAGCGGGAAAAAGAAGGTCGCGGTTACTACCTGCTTGAAAGACGCAATCAGAATACGGTGAGCGACGTAATAGCCGATCTAATCTATGACAAGACCACTACCTACGAATACATTCTTCCCGATACGGGTGCAGTAATCCACCTGATTGACAACAAAGGTAATATTGTAGACACAGCCAATGCTGAGCACAAAGATATAGCAGGCTGGCCAGCAGGAGATGTAAACACATGCGCCACAATGGAACGCACTAATCCCTTAGGTGAAGACCTGGATGCTAATTGGCACACCAATCCTGGTATCCTCACTACGGGTCATGATTCCAGTCATGGTCGACTGATAGCAACAGCAGGCGCCCCCAATTCTCCATCCCTTGAAGAGCTGACCCTTCTAGCTCAGGAGAATGTGCTACCAAGCAAAACAACGGGTCAGATCGAAATGACCATCACAGGCGATGGGAAACCACGCATCAGAGTAGTGGCAGTTGGACTTACTCCCGCCGGTGGAGGTGGAGACACCACCTCCGGCTTAGGTTTTTCAACCCACTTTTTCAGAGAGGAATCATTACTGGTAATAGAAACAAGTTCGCTGACTCCGGGCACATACTACATTTGGATCACAAATAGCGCTTTGGAATCAACCCTTGTGCCTCTCTTAGTCAAATAGAAGAATATCTAACTTCATCAGTGGCAGCTGCGCCGCAGCAACTGCAGGGCTTGTTGGTTATTGGAACATGTGAAAACAACCAGTCCTGTCCTTCCATCTTGTGGTACAGTGGCATATAGCTCGTCAATTGATATGTCTTTGCGGGCCAGGGCTTCGCTGACTCTGCACAGGAAACCAGGGTAGTGCGGCAACTCTACAATTAGTATGTCGCGTTCTTCCACGATGAAATCAGCTTTTCGCAAGGCATCCTTAGCGAAAGTTTGCGAGCTAGTGATAAGGCGAATTGTGGTTTCGTCTTCTTCAGTATCCACGACCACGGAGAGAATGTTGATCCCCATATCCGCAAGTATTCGGATAACCCTGGCTAGCGCACCAATCTCGTTTCTAGCAAGAACTATTATTTCCTGTAATAAGCGTATCTCTCGCATTCTTTACTCTCCACTATCGATTTTATAACGATACGAAAAGTTGGATCAGTCGCGTGGGTTAGGTTGCGCAGACATTTGCCTTCCGTAACGCTGATATCTGAGCCCTAGGACTCCTTCTCTGACGAAGGTATTTCAGATATTGCTTGAAGCACAAGATTTGCTGTTTGCTCTATGGTACCTTCGGCATTGACCTTAATAATGTCTGTATGTGTAGGGCTGGGCAATCTGCGCTGCAAATGCACGGCCCGGCTGGCTCCGCAAAGGCGCTGTACTCGTGTTTTCTCACTCACAAACAACCAGATTATGCCATCAAACAAAGAGTAGTCCACATGCCGGGAAACACCCAGAAGAGCTCCTTCTACTAGAAGAATATCAGTTCTTTTCTTCGCCTCAGCCTCAATCATCAAACGCAACTTGTCGCTTAGCGCCGGATGAACTATCGCGTTTAAATCGCTAAGTAAGTTCTGATCAGAGAAAACAAGCTGACTTAGTTTTGATCGGTCGATCTGCCCAGTTGGAGATAAAACAGATGCCCCAAATCGCGAGACAAGCCTGTAGTATGTCTCTGTTCCCTTCCTATACGTTTGCCAGGCAAGGCGATCAAGATCTAACCACACAACACCATCATGGGTTGCAAGGCTTTTTCCAACAGCGCTTTTCCCGCAGCCAGCCTGCCCAGCAAGTCCGATTACCTTCATAAATACCCGCCTTTATTGCAAACCATACCTATCCACAACCTAAATGGCAAAGGATAAGCGTAATCTAGGTAGCTTACCCCTCGAGCACCTGAATGAAACCACAGGCAGTAATGAGTGTACATCCAGACGAGGTGATAAGAATGAGAATCATAAAACGTTCACTCCTAATGTTGCTAGCTGTCGGTTTATTGCTGATCCCTGTTTTATCAAACGCACAGTCATCCCCTACTCCACTAGGGATCGTACCGTCACCTTGTCCAGGAAACCTGACGGTAAAGATCTGGACAGATAAACAGACCTACGCTGTAGATGAGAATGCCCGGATCTACTTCAGCGTCAACCAGCAGGCCTTTATCTACATATATGATTTGCAGCCTGATGGTGTTATCCGTATGGTATTTCCCAATGCTTACTCTCAGAACAACTACGTTAGTGCAGGAACGCATGTTCTGCCGGACGCAAACTACAAGTTCCTTATTACTCCACCAACCGGTTTGGAGAAGCTACAGATATTCGCAAGCCTCGTCCCTCTCAATCTAACCCCAAATAGCTATAGTGACCCATACCCCCAGACAAGCCCTGAGTGTATCAAGGGGCAAATAATGGGAATTACGCCACAAGCAACTTGGACAACGGCTTGGACCAGCTTCACCATTACAAGCCCAGCATACAGCTACACGCAGCCTTGCTATAATGGTTATGCGTATCCTCCTTTCTTCGGCTGCTGCCCAGGTGTCAATTGGTACTGGTCAAACGGACAGTGGTGCCAGGGCGCTCCACCTTCAGGCTGGTATTGGTACTACGGTCCAGATGGAAAATGGCACTTCACGATTCGCATCCATGTAGGAGATAATTAATCCGTCCTCGTGTGTGTAAACGCCCTTACTACCAAAACAAGAAGGCCCGCAAGAAAACGGGCCTTCTTGTTTTGTTTACGATGTTCCATTAGCTATGAACTTTGTTGTACCTCTGCTTTCCTGTCTACATAGGCAGCCGTCTTCCATATGACCTTGCGTGGACATTTCTCTATTGCTGTATCAACTTGCATAGCGTAGAAAACAGGGAGATCCTTCTTATCGTCCCAGGTAACATCTCCTTCAGCTTCCACCTTCTCGCAGATGTGGCAGTGAATGCATCCATCGGGACAACGCTTGCGCCCTGGAATATCACGCATAGCCTGATAGTTGCAGGCCAGATACTGAGGGACATCTGCTTGGACTAGTTCCATTATGCCTTGAGGGCAAGCATCCACACACAGCCCACAACCGATACAAGCTTGCCAATCAACAACCGCCAAGTGACGCTCAGGGTCAATCGATATCGCTCCCGTAGGACATACACGCACACAATCGCCAAGTCCGATGCACGAGTAGGGGCACTCGTTGAATCCAGATGCTACTTGAGCCGCCGCAGCGCAAGTTTGCACGCCAGCGTAGGCAGCAATTGGCTGTGATCCACCGGTGCAGTGAACGATGGCCTTCTTGCCAACCGCTGTATCTGCTTTCAATCCAAGATAATCTTCCAGCCTCTTCATACCTTCTTCGTCCTGCGACAAAGTAGGGCAAGGGTTATTCACAAATACCTGTGTATCACGTGCCACTGCTTGCGCATAGGCCAAACAGCCCGGATATCCACATGCGGCACAGTCGGCCCCAGGCAGAAATTCCTTAATCTCTTCTGCCTTGGCCAATGACTCATCCTCTTTAGGCAGTACCCTGCTTGCAACGTAGATCAGCAACCCCGAAAAGAAACCGATAGACGACAGTATCGCAATGGTAATCACAGAACTCATTTAAACCATCCCTTGAAAAGCAAGAAAGGTCAATCCTAGAAACATCGCAGTAATGAACGCTATTGGAGTTCCCTTGAAGGCCTTCGGTGTATCTGATAAGTCAAGCCGCTCACGTATCCCGGACATGATTAACAGCACAAGCAGGAAGCCAGATCCTGCTCCAAGCGCAGCAAAAATAGATTGCAGAAACGTGTAAGCCTCGTCCACATTAATAAAGGTAATACCAAGAACAGCACAATTTGTGGTGATCAGAGGTAAGTAAATACCAAGAGCATTGTAAAGAGTTAGATTGGTCCGCTTGATCGCCATCTCGATGATTTGCACCAATGAAGCAATCACCAGAATAAATATGACCGTCTTCATTACTTCAACCCCATACGGGATCAGGATGTAATTGTAGATCGGCCAAGTGACCGCTGTAGCAACCAGCATCACTAGCAACACTGCTATCCCCATGCTTACAGCGCTGCTAGTTCTCCTAGACACCCCGAAGAAAGGACACAAACCCAGGAATTTAGCCAGGATCATGTTGTTTACCAGCGCCATGCTGAAAAAGATCACGAATAAATCATTCACCGCTACTCACCCCCATCCACCTAAACAAGGCGAGCAATATCCCAATAACCAGAAACGCCCCCATAGGAAGCATGAGGATAGATAGAGGGTTCTCGTTTAGTCCGGGTATACTGAACAAACCATATCCAAAAATATCAAGCATCCCGGTCCCTAGTAATTGACGAATGAATGATATCAACAGTATCGCAAACCCAAATCCCGCTCCAATACCCAACGCATCAGCAATTGAGTCAAAAACGCCGTTCCTACTGGCAAACGCCTCGGCACGCCCCAAAATGACACAGTTGACTACAATGAGCGGTATATAAATCCCGAGCGACTCACTGAGAGCGGGAACAAATCCCTGCATCATCAGGTCAACTATGGTCACCAAAGTAGCTATGACAACTATGAACACTGGGATTCTAACCCTATTTGGTACGTAATTGTGAAGTAGCGAGATAATTACATTCGATGCAAGAAGTACAAATGTAAACGCCGCTGTC